>DASUPA010000282.1:0-8985 GCA_036276335.1 Candidatus Methylomirabilota bacterium
CGGATGGCGCCGGCGTTGTTGACGAGGACGTCGATGCGGCCGCACTCGCGGCGTGCCGTGGCCACCACCCGCTCCACCTCGGACAGCTGTGACAGGTCGGCGCTGATGCCGAGGGAGGCGCGCCCGCCCCGGTCGCGCGCCTCGGCGACCACCTTGTCGATCGCCGCGGTGTCGCGCGCGACGGCGACCACGCGCGCGCCCTCCGCCGCGAGCCCCAGCGCGATCGCCCGTCCGATCCCCTTGCTCGCCCCGGTCACCACCGCCACCTTGCCCGTCAACTCGAGGTTCATTACGAGTCCTCCCTGGCCGCGCATGTTACTGCGGGACACGCGGGAACGCCGGGGGCAGCGCGGGCGGGACGGACGCTGCCGCCTCGAGCGCCGCGCGGGCGAAGGGGTCGAGGTCCACGCCGAGGAGCGGGCGCCCGTGCAGGCGCGCGGCCCCTTCGGCGAGCAGCGCTCGCGCCCCCGCGGTGTTGCCGTTGGCGAGGTGCTGCCAGCCCACCGCGACCTGGATCAGACCCTGGAGGGCCTCGCGCTCGGCGGGCCCGGCCGAGACCCAGTGCGGCTCCAGCACCTCGTGGACCTCGAAGAAGAGCCCGACGTCGAAGAGCCGCGCCGCCGCCGCCAGCGCGCCGTGCACGTCGGAAGGCGGTGCGAGCGGGGCGCCGGCCAGCGCCTCGCTCGCGCGGCGGGCGCGCTCCGCCAGGACAGGCGCCCACTCTGACTCGGCGGGCGCGAGCCAGGCGCCCGGATCCAGCGCCAGCGCGGCGAGCTCGCGGCGTGCCGCCGGCTCACCGAGCGCCGCGACGATGCGCGCCGCGAGGCGGTTACGCAGCGCGAGCGGCGGCGTGCGGATCAGACGGCCGGCCGCGAGCCCGCCTCCGAGGGATACGCCGGCGGCGCCTCGGACGACGGCGCCGCTCGGGTCGCGCGCCGCCGCCCGACGGGCACGCGGTCCACGCGGCTGCCTGCGAGCAGGTCGTGCAGCGCGCGCTTGTCCTTGCGCAGCCCGGCCAGCACGTGACCGAGGCCCAGCATGAACGCCAGCGAGAACCAGTGGACGAGCGCGCGCAGCAGCGCGGCGCCGGCCGGCAGCAGCTCGCCGTCGGTGGCGACCACGCGGACGCCGACGAGGAGCTTGCCGACGGTCTGGCCGGTGAGCGCGTGCAGCACCGTCGGATAGAGAACGGCGAAGAGGAGGGAGAAGAAGACGACCGCGCCCTGGAGCGTCGGCGTGCCGTCGAGGTCCGCGCCCCAGCGCCGCGCGGCGAGCAGGCGCAGCAGGCCCTGGGCGGCCATGACGATCAGCAGGTCGATGCCGAAGCCGACGAGCCGGATCCAGAAGCCGGCCGGGCGCGGAGCCGCCTGATTCATGCCGCGTATAATGCTCCCATGATTTCGGTGCGCGACGGCCAAAATCACATCCTCTCCCGCATCACGGCCACCGTCGCGCCGGAGCTCGTGCCCGTCACGCGCGCGCTCGGCCGCGTCCTCGCCGAGGACTTCCAGGCGCCGTTCGACGTGCCACCCGCGGACAACTCCGCCGTCGACGGCTACGCGGTGGCGAGCGCCGACATTCCGGCGGCCGGCACGTCGGAGCTGGTCGTCGTCGCCGACCTCGCCGCCGGCTCCGTCTTCGACGGCCGGCTCGCGGCGGGACAGGCGCTCCGCATCATGACCGGCGCGCCGATGCCGGCCGGCGCCGACACCGTCTACCCGCAGGAGATCGTCGAGCGGGGCGACCGCCGCGTCCGCATCGGCCCGCTGGCCAAGGGTGCCAACGTGCGCCTGCGCGGCGAGGACGTGGAGGCGGGGGCGATCGTGATCGAGACCGGCGCCGTGCTGCGCCCGCAGGAGATCGGCCTCGTGACCTCGCTCGGCGCCTGGCAGCTCATGGTGTACCGCCGGCCGCGGGTCGCGCTCATGTCGACGGGCGACGAGGTGGCCGAGCCGGGGACACCGCGTCGCCCGGGACAGATCTACGACGCCAACCGCTTCACCCTCCGGGGCTCCATCGAGCAGTGCGGCGGCGAGGTGATCGACCTCGGCATCGTCCCCGACGAGCGGGAGACGCTGCGCGCGCGTCTGCACGAGGCGGCCGCCGGGGCCGACGTCGTGCTGACCTCCGGCGGCGTGTCGGTCGGCGTGTACGACCTCGTGAAGGAGGTGCTCGCCGAGGTGGGCGCCATCGACTTCTGGCAGGTGGCGATGCAGCCCGGCCGTCCCCTCGCCGTCGGCTCGATCGGCGGCGCCGCGTTCTTCGGCCTGCCCGGCAACCCGGTGGCCTCGCTCCTGTCGTTCATGCTGTTCGTGCGACCCGTCGTCTACAAGCTCGCGGGACGGCGCACGCTGTTCCCCGACGCCTGGCAGGCGCGCGCGCTGGAGCGGATGCCGAAGAAGGTCGGCCGCACCGAGTACAAGCGCGGGATCCTGCGCTTCGCCGACGGCGCCTGGGAGGTGCGCACGACGGGGCCGCAGGGCTCCGGCATCCTGTTCTCGATGGTGGCGGGCAACTGTCTGATCGTGCTGGACGAGGCGCGCGGCGACGTCGCCGCCGGCGAGCTCGTCACGGTGGAGCCGTTCTGATCACGATCGACCTCGTCGACCGCGCGCGGGACACCGTGCCGGCGCTGCTACGGGACGCGCGGCGCCGCCTGCCGCACCTCGCCTATGCCGACGTGCGGCTGGCCGTCGTCGAGGCCCGCGCGGCGTCGGCCGAGAACGGGAGCAGCCGCGCGTCGGCGGAGGACGCCGCGTGCGCGGCCGGCGTGCGCGTGCTCGCGGGCGATCGCACGGTGGCGCCGGGGTGGATCGGCCTCGTCATCGGCGCGTCGGACCTCGCGCGCCTGGAATCGCTCCTGGCCGAGGCGCTCGAGCGCGCCTACCGCCGCGCCGCCGCGAACGCCGAGGGGAAAGCCGCCGCCCGTGAAAAGTTCGGCCCGCTCGGGGAGGCGCTGGCGGACACTCGACTGCACCCGGTCGACGTGCGCCAGGCCGTCGTCCCGGCCGTCTACCGCGTCGATCCCCGCGAGGTCCCGCTCGGCGAGATGGTCGCCTTCGCCACCGACGTGTCGCGCGCCGTGAGCGCCGCCGACCCGAAGATCCGCCACAACCACGTCGCGGCCGTCACCCAGCTCTCGCGGGAGCTCTTCGCCTCCACCGAGGGCGCGCTCATCGACCAGGCATTCGCGCTGACCCAGGGGCTGTGCGCCGTGGTCGCCGTCGGCGACGAGGTGAGTCAGCAGCTCTACGACGTGAGCGGTCACCAGCGGGGCTGGGAGGTGTTGACGGAGGGCGTCGACGAGCCGCTGCTGCGCTTTCCCGCGTTCCCCGCGTTCGCGCTGGATCTCGCCCACGAGGCGGCGACGCTCGTCATGGCGCCGCCCCTGCCCACCTCCGATCGCGAGGTGGTCGTGGTCACCGACCCGCACTACAACACGCTGCTCTCGCACGAGATCGTCGGCCATCCGGTCGAGCTCGACCGCGCGCTCAAGATGGAGACGGCGTATGCGGGCCGCTCGTGGCTGCTGGGGGGCCTGGGCGCCCATCAGGTCGGCAAGCGCGTCGCCTCGCCGCTCGTGACGGCGTACTCGGATCCGTCCCTGCCCGGTTACGGGCACTACGAGTACGACCACGAGGGCACGCCGGCGCGGCGCGTCGTCCACATCGACCGCGGCGTCTTCCAGGGCTTCATGAACAGCCGGCAGACGGCCGCGATCTTCGGCGGCGCGCCCAACGGGCACTTCAAGGCCACCGACGCCTCGCTGGTGCCGCTGGTGCGCATGTCGAGCACGGTCTTCGAGCGCGGCGACCGGGATCCGCGCGACATCATCGGCGAGATCGAGCACGGCTACTACCTGGTCGGGCACCGCATCCCCTCCATCGCCGAGAGCCGGGAGAACTTCCGGATCTCCGCGCGCAAGGTCTACGAGATCGAGCGCGGGCAGCTCGGCCGGCTCTATCGCGACGGCGGCCTCGTGGCCGACTCCCGCGACTACCTGATGAACGTCGACGCGGTCGGGACCGACTTCCGCGTCTATCCGATCGCGAACTGCGGCAAGGGCCAGCCCATGCAGTCGAGGAAGCTCGGCAACGGCGGCCCCACCATGCGCAGCCGGGCGCGGGTCGCGGGCGGCTGACGTGCGGGCGGTGGTCGTCCCGCTGCTCGTGCTCGCCGGGCTGCTGGCCAGCGCGGCGCCGGCGGCCGAGCCGGACTACCCGGTGACCTTCATCTCGGTGGACGAGCTCAAGGCGGCGCTCGACCGCGGCGTCAAGGCGGACGTCATCGACGTCCGGCACCACGAGGCCTACGTCGACATGCACATCAAGGGCGCGCGGTCCATGCCGCTGCCGTCGGTGCCCGCGCGCGTGCGGGAGATCCGCAAGACCGGTCTCGTGGTGTTCTACTGAACGTGTCCCCACGCGTTGGCCCGGGGGGCCAGCAACATCCTGTACGCGCAGGGATGGCGGAACCATCGCGTGCTCGACGAGGGACTGCCCGGCTGGCACGCCAGGGGCTATCCCGTCGAGGGCCAGAACATCTCCGCTCGACCGGGTCACTGAATGCGGTCCCTCGACGAGCTGGCGCGCGCGGCCGGAGCAGCCTTCGACGTGGCGCGCGCGGTGTCCGACGTCCGCGAGGTGGAGGTGTTCGTCGCCGCCAACAGCGCGCTCCTCGCCCGGCTCAACTACACCTCGCACATCCCCTGCAACGGCGTCGAGGAGCCCAAGTCGGTGGCGTCGTACGGGCTCGGGCTCCGCGCGGTCTTCGCGATGCCCGACGGCCCGCGCGTCGGCTTCGGCAGCGAGCCGAGCGACCTGTCGGCCGCGGGCGCCCGCCGCGCCCTCGACAAGGCGCGGCGCGCGGCCGTGGCCGACCCGGACTTCGTCTCGCTGCCGCGGCCATCGACGGGGCCCCGGACGCTGTTGGACTACCACGACCCGCTCCTGATGGACCTGCCGGACGAGCGCCTCGTCGAGGCGGGCTGGACGATCGTGAACGGCGCCCTCTCGACCTTCCTCGCCTCCTCGCGCCTCGCCGAGCTCGCCCCCGACGACGAGGCGCTCCGGCAGCTCGGCCTGATCGTGGGCGGCGACCTCACCATCCTCGCCGAGCGCGTGGCCGTCGTCTCCACCGCGATGCCGCGCGTGCAGACCGACGAGTCGACGATGCTCGCCGCGTTCGTGACCGCGATGGTGGAGGCGCACGGCGCCAAGGGCAGCGGCTGGTCGACCGGCACGCGGCTCGATCACCTGACCGACGAGGCCGGCAGCGAGGCGGCGCAGGCCGCCATCGCGGCCATCGGCGGCGCCCGCGTGCGCTCCGGCCGCTACACCGTGGTCTTCGGCCACCAGCCCGTCACCGACCTGCTGCACAACCTGGTCGTGCCTGCGTGCCACGCGGGGGCGTTCTACGCCTCGGCCTCGCCCTTCCTCGGCCGCCTCGGCCGCCGCGTGGCCGCCGCCGAGCTCAGCGTGTACGACCATGGCGCCATGCCGGGGCTGATGGCGAGCAAGGGCATCACGTGCGAGGGCCTCCCGACCGGCCGCACGGATCTCATCCGGCACGGCGTGCTCGCGGGCTGCCTGTCGTCCTGGTACGAGACGCAGCGGCTGCTGCGCGATCCCCGGCGCGCCGACAAGCTCGGCGGCGCCGACGACGCCGCGCGCGCGGCCGCGCTCGTGCCGCGCAACGGCTTTCGCTTCGGCGGCGGCGGGCGCCAGTTCGACCGGCGGCCCGGCGTGGCGACCACGAACGTCGTGGTCGAGGGCGCCGAGCCCGTCAGCCGCGACGAGCTGCTCCGCCGCGTCGGCGACGGTCTCTACATCGGTCGCATCTGGTACACGTACCCGATCAACGGCCTGCGCGCGGGCGATTTCACCTGTACCGTCGTGGCGGATTCCTATATCATTCGCGACGGCCGGATCGCCGAGCCGCTCCGGCCCAACACGATCCGGATCAACGACAACATCGCCACGTTCCTCAACAACGTCGTCGGCATCACCAAGGACGTGAAGGGCACGCTGGTCTGGGCCGCGGACGGTGTGGTCTACGCCCCGGAGATCGCCGTGTCGGGCGTCCGCGTCGACGAGATCGCCGGCTTCATGGAGGACCTGGATGGCTGAGCCCCGCCTGGACGCGATTGCGCGCGCCTGTCGTGTGCAGATCATCCGCATGCTGACCCACGCCGGCTCCGGCCATCCCGGCGGGTCGCTCTCCGTGATCGACCTGCTGGTGGCGATCATGTTCGGGCGGCTGCGCCACGATCCGGCGCGGCCGGACTGGCCCGACCGTGACCGCATCATCCTGTCCAAGGGGCACGCGGTGCCCGCGCTCTACAGCGTCATGGCCAAGGCCGGCTACTTCCCCGAGGACCGTCTCGTCACGCTCCGCAAGCTGGGCTCGCCGCTCCAGGGCCACCCGGACCGCACCGCGCTTCCCGGCATCGAGGCCGCCACCGGCTCGCTCGGCGAGGGGCTGTCGGTCGCGCTCGGCATGGCCCTCGGGCTCAGGATGAGCCGCTCGCCGGCCCGCGTGTACTGCATCGTCGGGGACGGCGAGATCCAGGAGGGACAGGTGTGGGAGGCGGCGATGTCCGGCCCCAAGCTCGGCCAGCCGGAGCACCCGCTCGACAACCTGACCGTCATCCTCGACTACAACAAGATCCAGCTCGACGACTTCGTCACCAAGATCCTCGACCTCGAGCCCGTCGTCTCCAAGTGGCAGAGCTTCGGCTGGCCCGTGGTGGAGATCGACGGCCACTCCATGACCCAGATCGACAAGGCGCTCGACCAGGCGGAGGCGACGAAGGGACGGCCGAGCCTCGTCGTCGCACACACCGCTAAGGGCAAGGGCGTGTCGTTCATGGAGAACAACCCCGAGTGGCACGGCAAGGCACCCAAGCCGGCGGAGGCGATCGCCGCCATCCGCGAGATCCTCGACGTCACCGAGCCCGCGTGGGACGATTATTTGAAGACGGACCGCTCGGCCGCCGCCATCGTGAGCGAGCTGCGCGCCCTCGAGAAGCCGTAGAAGGAGACGCCATGGCAGCCAAAGCCAGCCGGGCCGCGTTCGGCGAGGCGCTCGTCGACCTGGGCGCCCGCGACGAGCGGGTGGTCACGCTCGACGCCGACCTCTCGAAGTCGACGATGACCGCCGCCTTCGCCAGGAAGTATCCGGGCCGCGCGTTCAACCTCGGCATCGCCGAAGCGAACATGGTCGGGGTGGCGGCCGGGCTCGCCCTGACCGGCAAGATCCCGTTCGCCTGCTCGTTCGCCTGCTTCGTCGTCGGCCGCTTCGAGACGATCCGCATCTCGGTCGCCTACACGAACGCCAACGTCAAGATCGTCGGCACGCACGTGGGAGTGGCCATCGGCGAGGACGGCTACAGTCAGATGGGCCTCGAGGACATCGCGTGCATGCGCGCGCTGCCGAACGTCCCCATCATCCAGCCTGCGGATGAGCTCGAGACGAAGCAGGCGGTCGCCTACGCCGTGGAGCACCAGGGTCCGCTCTACCTGCGCCTCACGCGCCAGAACCTCGAGCCCGTCTGCCCGCCGGACTACCGCTTCCGCCTCGGCCGCTGGCTCACGCTGCGGCCCGGCACCGACGTCACGCTGATCGCCTCCGGCGGCACCGTCTTCAACACGCTCGAGGCGGCGCGGCGGCTGGCCGGCGAAGGGATCTCGGCCGAGGTGATCAACGCCGCGTCGATCAAGCCGCTCGACGAGGAGACACTGGTGCGCTCCGCCAGCGCCACCGGCCGCGTGGTGACGATCGAGGACCACTCGGTCGCGGGCGGTCTCGGCGGCGCCGTCGCCGAGATGCTGTCCGAGGTGCGGCCGACGCCCGTCAAGCGCCTCGGCACCACGACCTTCGGGGAGTCCGGTGATCCGAAGGGCCTGTACGCGAAGTTCGGGTTCGATCCGGCCGGCATCGCCGCCAGCGTGGCGAAGTTCCTCGGACGCTGAGGGCGGGGTGTCCCGGTACTTCTGCCACGACCACCCGGACGTCCTGGCGCTCGAGACCCGCGTGCTCGACGCCCGGCCGGGCGCGGTCGTCCTCGAGCAGAGCCCCTTTCATCCGGGCGGCGGCGGCCAGCTTCCCGACCGCGGCCGGCTCACCTGGCACGCGGGCGAGACGCGGGTCGTCGGCTTCGAGGCCGCCGACGGCCGCATGTGGCATCGGCTCGCCGACGCGGTGGAGCCGAGCGGCGTCGTCCGCGTCAGCGTCGACGCCGACGTCCGGGCGGCGCAGTCCGAGCTGCACACCGGCGCCCACGTCCTCAACGCGCTGGTCTACCGGACCTTCGACGGCGCCCTCATCACCGGCGCCCAGCTGAACGACGATCTCACGGCGCGGATCGACTTCGACCTGCCGGGGGTGGACAACGACCGGCTGCGGGCGCTGGACGCCGAGCTGAACGACGTCATCCGCCAGGACCTGCCCGTCCGGCACGCCTGGATGCCGCTCGAGGCCGCGCGCGCCGAGCCCGGGCTGCTCCGCTCGCGCTCGGTGGCGCCGCCGCCGGCGGACGACGGGTCCGTGCGCATCGTCGAGATCGTGGGCCTCGACCGCCAGGCGTGCGGGGGGACGCATCTGGCGTCGACCGGGCAGTCCCGCGCGCTCCGCATTCTCAAGATCGACAACAAGGGCCG
The DNA here is from genome assembly GCA_036276335.1 of Candidatus Methylomirabilota bacterium. Taxonomy (GTDB): domain Bacteria; phylum Methylomirabilota; class Methylomirabilia; order Rokubacteriales; family CSP1-6; genus AR12. The sequence continues at coordinate 8,661 of DASUPA010000282.1, forward strand.
TCACAACCGCCGGGTCCGGATCGGGCTCGTCGGCACGCGCCAGTGAGGAGCCAGCCATGGCCACGACGCTGTTCATCGTGAAGGCGACCATTCCGGCGGACAAGGAAGCGGCGTTCAACCGCTGGTACAACGAGGAGCACGTTCCCCAGGTGCTGCAGTTCCCCGGGCTGGTGAGCGCGCGGCGCTACAAGGCCCTCGAGGGCGAGGACCGGTTCCAGTACATGGCCGTCTACGAGCTCCAGGACGAGGCGACGTACCGCCGCCTGATGAGCTCGGACCACATGAAGCTGCTGCGCAAGGAGTACGACGCCCACTTCCCGATGAG
>DASUPA010000283.1:0-2767 GCA_036276335.1 Candidatus Methylomirabilota bacterium
CGAGACGGTCGAGCGCTCGGCGCTCGTGAAGGGCTACGAGTTCGCCAAGGACCAGTACGTCCGCGTCACCGACGACGAGCTGAAGGCGCTCGAGGGCGAGGCGTCGAAGATGATCGACATCGCCGAGTTCGTGCCGCTCGCGAAGGTGGACCCGATCTACTTCGAGAAGACGTACTACCTCGGCGCGGACAAGGGCGGCGAGAAGCCCTACCGCCTGCTCGCGGACGCCATGGAGAAGTCCGGCCAGGTCGCCCTCGCCACCTTCGTCATGCGCGGCAAGGAGAGCCTCGTCCTCATCCGCGCCGCCCAGGGCGGCTTGATGCTCCACACGATGTACTTCGCCGACGAGGTGCGCGCCTTCAGCGAGGTCGACAAGGGCGAGTCCGCGCGGATCAAGGAGGGCGAGCTCGACCTGGCCATCAAGCTCATCGACGGGCTCGCCGTCGAGGACTTCGATCCCGCGCGCTACAAGGACGCCTACCGCGAGCGCGTGATGGAGCTGCTGAACCGCAAGGCCGAGGGCCAGGAGCTGACGCCGGCGCCGCCGGCCGCCAAGCGCCGGCAGGTCATCGATCTCATGGAAGCGCTCAAGGAGAGCCTGGCCACGCGCAAGCCGCCCGCGAGGGTCGGGAAGAAGCCCGAGCCGGCGCCCGCGCGCGCCGTCGCCGCCGCCCGGAAGGCCGCCGGCGGCAAGAAGTAGGCGGCGCGCTCAGCCGCCCTTCAGGCGCGGGTCCAGCAGGTCGCGCAGCGCGTCGCCCAGCATGTTGAAGCCGAAGACCGCGAGCGACAGCGCCACCGCTGGCCAGATGGCGAGCCAGGGCGCCTGGTACATGTGGTCGAGCCCCGCCAGCGACAGCATGCCGCCCCACGTCGGATACGGCGGCGGCACACCGAGTCCCAGGAACGACAGGCTCGCCTCGGTGAGGATGACCGTCGACAGTCCCGTGGTGGCGACCACGATGATGGTCGGCAGCACGTTCGGCAGGATGTGGCTTACCGTGATGCGCGCGTGGCCCGAGCCCAGGGCGCGGGCGCTCTCGACGTAGGTCAGCTCCTTGATCGACAGCGCGACGGCGCGGATGATGCGCGAGTTCTGGATGCCGAACGCGGCGCCCAGCACCAGCGTGATGTTCCAGGCGCTCGGCCCCAGCAGCGACATGATCGACATCAGGAGCAGCAGCGGCGGAAACGCCATCCAGGCGTCCACACCGCGCTGCGTCCAGAGATCGACGCGGCCGCCGAAGTAGGCGGACAGCACGCCGAGGAGCGTGGCCAGCACGCTCCCCACCGCCACCGCCCCGAAGCCGACGTAGAGCGAGATGCGGGCGCCGTAGATGAGGCGCGTCAGCAGGTCGCGGCCCAGCTGATCCGTGCCCAGCCAGTGTCGCGCGTTCATGGCGACGAACCGCTCCCTCAGGCTGGTCTCCGCGTACGCGTACGGCGCGATCACGTCCGCCAGCACCGCCGCCGTCAGCATGACGAGCACGATGACGGCGCCGAGCGTGCCGAGCGGCTTGCGCAGGACCATCTGCACCCACACGTCGATGTACCAGCGCCGCGCGGGCGGCGCGGCGATCTCGACGCGGGACGCGATGCCGACGGCGGTGGTCGCCATGGCGGCTACTGGTACCGGATCCGCGGGTCGAGGAACGCGTACGACAGGTCGATCAATAAGTTCAGGCCGACGACCATGGCCGCGATGATGAGGTTCACCGACTGGACGACCGGGTAATCGAGCTTGCCGAGCGCCTCGAAGAAGAACAGGCCGACGCCGGGCAGCCGGAAGATCGCCTCGATGATCACCGAGCCGCCGATGTAGAGCGGCATCTGCAGGCCGACGAGGCTGATGACGGGGATGAGCGCGTTCTTCAGCGCGTGGCGCAGGATGACGCGCCGCTCGCTCAGCCCCTTGGACCACGCGGTGCGGATGTATTCCTGGCGCAGGACGTCGAGCAGCGCCGAGCGCATGATGCGCATGATGGGTCCCGCCCGCGTCACGCCGAAGACCAGCGCCGGCACCGCCATGATCTTGAGGTTCTCGAGCGGGTCGGTCGTGAAGGGGACGTACGTCCACACCGGCGTCCACCGGAACCAGATCGACGGCAGGACCACCACGAGCACGGCGAGGCCGAAGTACGGCACGGACAGCGCCAGGATGGCGAGCACGCGGCCGGTGTAGTCGGCGACGGTGTCCTGGCGGGCGGCCGCCACGATCCCCACCGTGACGCCGATGACCACCGAGACGAGGATCGTGAGCAGCGCAAGCTCCAGCGTCACCGGGAAGCGGTGCAGGAACTCCTCGATGATCGGCTGGCGCGTCCAGTACGACCGGCCGAAGTCGCCGCGCGTCACGATGCCGCCGATCCAGTCGACGTACTGCACGTACATCGGCCGGTCCAGCCCGAGGTCCTTGCGCAGCGCCTCCAGCGTCGGCGCGTAGGCGTGGCCCTCGACCATGCGCATGGCCACGTCGCCGGGCATCATCCGCATCATCACGAAGACGATGACGCTGACGAAGAACAGGGTCGGGACGGTGAGCGCCACGCGGCGAAGCGCGTAGCGTTTCATTACCGCATGGGGGGCTCCGGGCGCCCCCCAAGCCCCCCGAATACTCGGGTCCCCCCGGCGGAGCCGGGGTGCCCCTCGCTCTCGCGTTGCGTGGGGGGCTCCGGGCGCCCCCCAACGCTCGCGACGCCCCGGCAAAGTTGTGGCGCATGGGGGGCTCCGGGCGCCACCCAGGCCCCCCGACGCTCGGGTCGCCCCGGCA
>DASUPA010000284.1:0-7427 GCA_036276335.1 Candidatus Methylomirabilota bacterium
CGCGTACAGATGGTATTTCAAATAGAAGACGCGCGGGAAGCCGGTGCCGTTCCACAGCGGATCGTCCCAGCCGCCGTCGGCGCGCTGGGTGGCGAGCAGATACTGCACGCCACGCTCGACCGCGGGATCGCTCGTCACGCCCGCGGCGAGGAGGCCCAGGAGCGCCCACGCGGTCTGGCTCGGTCCCGAGACGCCGGCGCCCGCGAGCTCCGGCCGGATGTACGAATCGCACGTCTCGCCCCAGCCGCCGTCCGGGTTCTGGCGCCGCTGCAGCCAGCGCACCGCCCGCTGCACGTACTCGTGGCGTGGGTCGACGCCGATCGCGCCGAGCCCGCGCAGCACCGACCAGGTCCCGTAGATGTAGTTGACCCCCCACCGGCCCCACCACGGGCCGTCGTGGCGCTGGGTGCGGCGGATGAAGTGGACCGCGCGCTCGACCGCCTCGAGCTCGCGCGGGTAGCCGAGCGTGCCCAGCAGCTCGAGGCCGCGGCCGGTGAGGTCCTCGGTCGAGGGATCCAGCAGCGCCCCGTGGTCGGCGAAGGGAATGTTGTTGAGGTAGAGGCGGTCGTTGTCGGCGTCGAACGAGCCCCAGCCGCCGTCCTCGTTCTGCATGCCCAGGAACCAGCCGACTCCGCGCTCCTTGGCCAGCCGGGCGCGATCGGCGTCGAGCCCGCCGATCTTCTCGAGCGCCATCAGGACCATGGCGGTGTCGTCGAGGTCCGGGTAATAGGGGTTGTCGTACTGGAACGCCCAGCCCCCGGGCTGCACGTGCGGGCGCTTCACCTGCCAGTCGCCCGGAACCAGCACCTGCTTGGCGAGCATCCACTCCGCGGCGCGCACGAGGGCGGGATCATCGCGCGGCAGGTCGCTCTCGACGAGCGCGTTGGCGGCGAGCGCCGTGTCCCAGACCGGCGACACGCACGGCTGGTAGTACGTCTCGTCGCCGCGCTCGACCGCCAGCGCCTCGATCTCCTTCAGCTGGCCGAGGATGAGCGGGTGGTCGTCGGGCAGGCCGAGCAGGTGCAGGGCCAGGATCGAGTTCGCCATGGCGGGATAGATACCGCCGAGGCCCCCCGGCACCGCCGTCCGCTCCTCGAGCCAGGCGCGCGCGGCGGCGACGGCGCGCTTGCGGAGCGGCCGCGGGGAGAAGCGCTCCCAGATCTTCAGGCCGTCGTCGACGGCGATGAAGAAGGACTTCCAGAACAGGCCGCGCCAGCTGAAGGGCTCCGGCACGCGCGGGAAGCGCAGGCTCGTCTGCTCGCGCGGGACGGGCCACAGCTCGTCCAGCGTCAGGTGGGGCGGCAGCCACGTGATCGGCTTGCGGTCCATGATGATCAGCAGGGGCACGATGACGCAGCGCGACCAGTAGGACACCTCGTAGATGTTGAAGAGGAAGAACGGCGGCGGCAGCAGCATGATCTCCACCGGCATGGTGGGCACGCCGTTCCAGTCGTACTCGCCGAACAGCGCCAGCTGGATCTTCGTGAAGACGCTGGCCCGGGCCGGCCCGCCCATCGCGTGGATCCGCTCGCGGGCCTTCACCATCGCCGGATCGTCGATGCCGACGCCGGCCATCTTGAGGGCGAAGTAGATCTTGATGGTGGCCGACAGGTCCGAGGCGCCCCGCTCGAAGAGGCTCCAGCCGCCGTCGTCGTTCTGGTGGCGGCGGAGGTGGCGGACGGCGCGCTCCTGGATGCCGTGGTCGACGCGGTCGATCAGGTGCCGCAGCAGCAGCACCTCGGCGGTGAGGGCGCGGTCGGCCTCGAGCTCGCCGACCCAGTGGCCGTCGGGGGCTTGGCGGCTGACGAGATACCGCTGCGCGCGAGACACCGCCTCGTCGAGAGCCGTCACGACCGCAAATGGTAGCATGTACACCGGCTTACCGACATCATGGACCTGCTCCTCGGCACCCTCGTGCTGCGCCCGTACGTCTTCGCGTTCCTGGTGAGCTACCTCGTCGCCGGCGTCATCGACCTGGGCTGGCGCCGGACCCTGCTGTTCGGCGCCTGGGTCTGGCCCGTCGCGTGGCTGGCGGAGTTCTCGTCGACGCGCACCGGCGTGCCGTTCGGGCTGTATGTCTACACGGGCACCACGCGCGGCCAGGAGCTCTTCATCGCGAACGTCCCGTTCATGGACGCGCTGTCCTTCACGTTCCTCGCCTACTCCGCCTTCTGCCTGGCGCGCGTCACGCTCGGTCGGCAGGGCTCGCCGCTGGCGGTCACCGTGCTCGGGGGCGTGCTGATGATGCTGCTGGACGTGGTCATCGATCCGGCGGCCGTCCGCGGCGAGCGATGGTTCCTGGGACACATCTTCTACTACCCAGAGGGCGGGGTGTACTTCGGCGTGCCGCTGTCCAACTTCGCCGGCTGGATGCTGGTCGGCATGACGGGAATCGGCGGGTTTCTCTACTGGACAGGGGATCGATCGGTGCCCGGGGAGAAGCCTCTCGGCGGAATCGCGTTATACTACGCGGTGCTCGGCTTCAATCTCGCGGTGACGGCATGGATCGGCGAGTGGGTGCTGCTGGCATGCGGCGCGGCCCTGCACGTCACCGTGGCCGCCCTGCTGTGGATCGCCCGACGACGGCCGGTGGGATGGGCCGACATGGAGAGCCAGAAGGCATGAGCGTTCCCGTCTCACAGATGTGGACGGTGGCGACGTACGTCCTCGAGCAGAAGCTCCGGGGACGTCGGCGCTACCCGCTCGTTCTCATGCTCGAGCCGCTGTTCCGGTGCAACCTCGCGTGCGCCGGGTGCGGCAAGATCCAGTACCCCGCCCACGTCCTCAAGAAGCACCTGACCGTGGAGCAGTGCCTGGGCGCCGTCGAGGAATGCGGCGCCCCGATGGTCTCGATTCCGGGGGGCGAGCCGCTCATGTACCCGGACATCGGTCGCCTCGTGAAGGAGCTGGTGGCGCGCCGGAAGTACGTCTACCTCTGCACCAACGCCATCCTCCTGAAGGAAAAGCTCGAGGCGGGCCTGTTCACGCCGTCGAAGTACCTCTCCTTCAGCGTCCACATGGACGGCCTCCAGCCGGAGCACGACGAGGCCGTCTGTCGGGACGGGGTGTTCGACGCGGCCGTGGAGGGGATCCGCGAGGCGCTGCGACGCGGGTTCCGCGTGACGACGAACACGACGCTCTTCGACGGCGTCTCGCCCATGCGGATGCAGATGTTCTTCGACGAGATGATGGACCTCGGCGTCGAGGGCATGATGCTGTCGCCGGGCTACAGCTACTCCAAGGCGCCCGACCAGGAGCACTTTTTGCGGCGGCAGAAGACCAACGAGCTCTTCAGCAAGATGCTGTCCAATCCCAAGCGCCGCTGGAAGTTCAACCAGTCGCCGCTCTTCCTGCAGTTCCTCATGGGCAAGCACGATTTCGAGTGCACGCCGTGGGGCAACCCGACTTACAACCTGTTCGGCTGGCAGCGCCCGTGCTATCTCCTCCAGGAGGGCTACGCGGCCTCGTTCCGCGAGCTGATGGAGACGACGCGCTGGGAGCACTACGGGCACAAGAGCGGCAACGAGAAGTGCAAGGACTGCATGGTGCACTGCGGGTACGAGCCGACCGCGGTGAACTACGCGTTCAGCTCCTGGAAGGGCCTGAAGGCGACGGTGGCGGCGACCGTGACGGGCAAGCTGTGATCCCGGCCGACGCCGAGCGTAGCCTCGAGGGCTGGGATCCCGGGGCCGTCGACGGACCCGATCTCGCGTACGTGATCGAGCGCGCGTTCGACTACCGCGGCGACGTGACGCTCGTGCAGCGGGACGGCCGGGAGATCGTCGGCTACCTCTTCAATCGCAACACCGACGTCCGCGACCCCTTCGTCCAGGTGTTCGAGCGCGACGGCGGCGCGTTGCTCACGATCCCGTACGCCCGGATCGCGTCCATCCGGTTCACGGGCCGGGATACCGCCGCGGGGAATTCCTACGCGGCCTGGCTGCGCAGCCGGGAAGCGAAGGCCACCCCGCCCGCGTCGGGCGTGTGACGCGGGTCGTCGTCCTTGCCGCCGTCGACGTCGAGGCGCGCGGGCTGGCACGTCACCTGGGCCTCGCCCGGGTTCCCGGATCCCCCTGGCCCCACTTCGCGGGGGGCGCTCTCCAGATCGCTTGCGTCGGGCTTCGCGCCTCGCAGCTCCGCGCTCGCGCCGACCGGCTGCGGCCGTTCGACCTCGTCGTCTCCGCCGGCGCCTGCGGCGCTCTGGCGCCCGAGCTGACCGCCGGCGACCTCGTCGTGCCGCACCTCGTCCTGGACGCGGCCGGCCGGCGCTGGCCGACCGCACCCATGCCACGGCTCGACGCCGGCGGGACGCTGCTGACGGTCGTGGAGGTGGTGGAGACGGCGGCGCAGAAGTCTCGGCTCTGGCTCGAGACGGGCGCGCGCGCGGTCGACATGGAGTCGGCGCCGATCCTGGCCTGGGCGGCGGAGCGCGGCGTGCCCGGCGCCGTCGTCCGCGCCGTGTCCGACAGCGCCGCGCGCGGGATCCCCGCCGCGCTGGCGGCGTCGGTGGACGAGGACGGCCGCGTGCGACCGCTGCGCGCCGTGACCGCGGCGCTGGCGCGGCCGGCGGCGCTGTCGGGGCTCGTGGAGCTGCGCGCGGGGACGGAGGCCGCCCTGAAGCGCGTCGCGGCGGCGCTGGCGACGCTGGCGCGCGAGGCGTGATGGACGCGCTGGTGACCGGCGGGACCGGCTTCGTCGGCGCCAACCTGGCCCGCGAGCTGCTGGCGGCCGGCGCCACGGTGCGCGTCCTCGCGCGGCCGGGCGGCGACCGGCGTGCGCTCGACGGCCTGAAGGTCGAGATCGTCGAGGGCGACCTGCTCGACGCCGCCTCGCTGGCGCGCGCCTGCTCGGGCGTCGGCACCGTGTATCACGTGGCGGCCGACTATCGTCTCTGGGCGCCCGACCCGGGGGCGCTCCATCGCGTCAACGTGGAGGGCACCCGGGCGATGCTGGAGGCCGCCGGCGCGGCCGGCGTGCGGCGCGTCGTGTACACCTCCACCGTCGGCGCCCTCGGCCTGCCGAAGGACGGCGGCGCGGGGACGGAGGACACGCCCGTGTCGGTCGCCGACATGGTGGGCGCCTACAAGCGGTCGAAGTTCCTGGCCGAGCAGGTGGCGCTCGAGCTCGCGCGCCGCGGGCTGCCCGTGGTGATCGTCAACCCCTCGGCCCCCATCGGCCCCTGGGACGTCAAGCCCACCCCGACCGGCCAGATGGTCGTCGACTTCATGCGCGGCCGGATGTTCGCGACGCTCGACACGGGGCTCAACCTGGTCCACGTGCGCGACGTCGCGCGGGGTCACGTGCTGGCCGCCGAGCGCGGCAAGGTCGGTGAGAAGTACATCCTGGGCGCCGCGCACGGCAACGTCTCGCTGGCCGAGATCGGGCGGCTGCTCGCGGAGATCACGGGGCGGCGGCCGCCGCGCCTGCGCGTGCCGTACGCGGTCGCCTGGTGTGGCGCCGCCTGCATGGAGGCGGTCGCGCGCGTCACCGGCGGGGCGCCGCGCGTGCCGCTCACGGCGGTGCGCATGGCCCGCAAGCGGATGTACTTCAGTCCGGCCAAGGCGATCCGCGAGCTGAGCCTGCCGCAGACCGACGTGCGGGTGGCGCTGCGCGAGGCGGTGGAGTGGTTCGCCGCGCGCGGGTACGCGGGATGAGCCTCGCCAGCCTCAGCTCCCGCGTCACGCGGCGCAGCCGGTCGAACTTCTTCTTCGCCTTCCTGGCGCTGCCCCGGCCGCGCCGTGACGCGCTGTACGCGGTCTACGCCTTCTGCCGCACCGTCGACGACATCGCCGACCTCGGCACCGACCCGGGCGCCCAGCGCGCGGGCCTGGCGCAGTGGCGCGCGGAGATCGCGCGCTGCTACGACGGCGGCGTGCCGGAGCACCCGATCGCGCAGCAGCTGGCGGGCGCCGTCCGCGACTTCCGCCTCCCGCGCGCGGCCCTCGAGGCCATCGTCGACGGCTGCGAGATGGACCTGACGCGGGCGACGTACGAGACGGCGGAGGACCTCTACCCGTACTGCTATCGCGTGGCCTCCGCGGTGGGGCTCTGCTGCATCGAGATCTTCGGCTACACCGACCCCCGCGCGCGGGACTACGCCGTCAGCCTGGGCATGGCGCTCCAGCTCACCAACATCATCCGCGACGTCGGCGCGGACGCCGGCAACGGGCGCGTCTACGTCCCGCAGGCCGACCTGCGCGCCTTCGGCGTGACGGGCGACGACCTCCGGGCCGGGCGCTACGGCGAGCGCTTCGTGGCGCTCATGGAGCACCAGGCCGCGCGGGCCCGCCGGTTCTACGCCGAGGCGCGCGCGGCCTTTCCGGTCGTGGACGCCCGGTCGCTGGTCCCGGCGGAGATCATGGGTCGCATCTACCGCGCGCTGCTCGACGAGATCGAGGCCCGGCGCTTCCGCGTGCTCGACGCCCGGGTGACGCTGCCTGCGCGCCGCAAGGCGGCGATCGCGCTCCGTTGCTGGGCCGGCGCGAGGCTGGCGGGGTGAAGGCGTCCGTCTTCCAGGGCGGCGGCCGGCTCGACGCCGGCGAGTGGCCGCGGCCGACGATCGGTCCCGGCGAGCTGCTCGTGCGCGTGCGCGGCTGTGGCCTGTGCGGGTCGGACATCGCGAAGATCGTGGACCCCGCCACCCGCGCCCCGGCGGTGTTCGGTCACGAGGTGGTCGGCGACGTCGCGGAGGCCGGCGACGGCGTGGCCGGCTTCGCGCGCGGCGACCGCGTCGTCGTCGCGCATCACGTGCCGTGCGGCGACTGCCACTACTGTCGGCGCGGCAGCGAGTCCATGTGCCGCGAGTTCAAGCGCAGCCACCTCGACCCCGGGGGCTTCGCCGAGTACGTCCGCGTGCCGGCGCCCAACGTCCGCGCGGCGACCTTCCGCGTGCCCGACCACCTGAGCGACGAGGAGGCCTCGTTCGTCGAGCCGCTCGCGTGCTGCCTGCGCGCCGTCGAGCGCGCGCGCGTGGAGCCCGGCGACACGGCCGTCGTCGTCGGGCTCGGCTCCATCGGCTGTCTCCTCGTCCAGCTGCTGCGCCGCGCCGGCGCCGCGGTGATCGGCGTCGACCAGGACGCCGGACGCGTGGCCTTCGCCCGGGGTCTCGGGGTGGACGCGACGGCGCCGGCGGAGGCCGCCGGCCTCGTGCGGCGCCTCTCGGGCGGCCGCGGCGCCGACCACGTCGTGATCACGGGCGGCGGCGCCACCGTCCTGCCCTGGTCGGTGGAGAGCCTCCGCGACGGCGGCGCCGTGCACTACTTCGCGGGCGGCGGCGGCGACGCGCTCCCCGTGTCGCTCGCAGCGCTCTATCACCGCGAGCTGACGGTCACGGCGACGTACTCGTCCTCGCCGGCCACGCTGAGCCGCGCCTTCTGGCTCATCGCCGCCGGCAAGGTGGAGGTCGCGGGCCTGGTCACGCACCGCCT
>DASUPA010000285.1:0-3626 GCA_036276335.1 Candidatus Methylomirabilota bacterium
CTCGGGCGGCACGAGGTCACGCTCGATCCGGCCGACGTGTGGAAGTTCCGGACACCGACCCTGCGCAACGTCGGACTGACCGCCCCCTACATGCACGACGGCTCGCTCCGGACCCTGGCCGACGTCGTCAGGTTCTACGACCGTGGCGGCCACCAGCACCCCGGGATCGACACGCGCATCCGGCCCCTCGGGCTTTCCGAGCCGGAGATCGCCGTCCTCGTGGCCTTCCTCGAGAGCCTCACCGGCGACAACACGGACACGCTCGCCGCCGAGGCGCGGGAGCCCTCCGGACGATAATGCGCTCGACGGCCAGGGCGGTCGGGGTGAGCACGACGGTCGACACGTAGAACGACGTACGCGTTTCCCGGCCGCCTTACCTCGCATGGGACAATGACGGGGTGCGCGAGGCCTGCCTGTGAGCGCCGGTGACGGCTGGTCGCTCGTCTACGAGGGATTCGACCCGGCGCAGGAGCGCCTGCGCGAGTCGCTGTGCACGCTCGGCAACGGCTACTTCGCCACGCGCGGCGCGGCGCCGGAGGCGGTCGCGGACGCGGTGCACTATCCGGGCACCTACGTCGCGGGGTGCTACAACCGCCTGCCGAGCGTGGTCGACGACCGCACGCTCGAGCACGAGGATCTCGTCAACGCGCCGAACTGGCTGCCGCTGACCTTCCGGCGGCCCGGCGAGCCCTGGTTCAGCCTGCACGACGTCGAGATCCTGTCGTACCGCCAGGAGCTCGACGTCCGTCGCGGCGTCCTCCTCCGCCACCTGCGCGTGCGCGACGCCGCCGGCCGCACGACGCGCGTCGAGAGCACCCGGCTGGTCCACATGGCGACGCCGCACCTGGCCGCGCTCGAGACGTCGATCACGCCCGAGGACTGGTCGGGGCCGCTGGAGATCCGCGCCGCGCTCGACGGCCGCGTCGTGAACGACCTCGTCGCCCGGTATCGCCATCTCGCCAAGGACCACCTCGTGGGCGTGGAGACGGCGGCCGTCGGGGACGACGGCATCTTCCTCAAGGTCCGCACCCGCCAGTCGGAGATCGCCATCGCGCAGGCCGCGCGCATCCGGGTGTTCGAGGGCGACCGGCGCGTCGGCCACGTCCGGCCCGTCATCACCGCGCCACGTCACGTCGCCCAGGACACCGTGGTGGACGCGCGGGCGGGGACGCCGCTCCGGGTCGAGAAGGTCGTCGCCCTCTACACGTCCCGCGACCTCGCCATCAGCGAGGCCGGCCTCGAGGCGCGCACGGCGATGGCGCGGGCGGGGAGCTTCCGGGAGCTCCTCCGGACCCAGGCGATCGAGTGGGAGCATCTGTGGCGCGTGTTCGAGGTGGAGCTCGACGTCGAGCCCAACGGGCTCGTGCCGGGAGACGGCGCGGTCGCCACGGCCGCCCTCGTGCGGCTGCACATCTTTCACCTGCTCCAGACGGCCTCGCCGCACACGAAGGATCTCGACGTCGGCGTGCCGGCGCGCGGCCTTCACGGCGAGGCCTACCGGGGTCACGTCTTCTGGGACGACGTCTTCGTCTTTCCGTTCCTGAATCTCCGCATGCCCGAGATCACCCGCGAGATCCTGCTCTACCGCTATCGCCGGCTCGACGAGGCCCGGATGGCCGCGCGCGCCGCCGGCTATCGCGGCGCGATGTTCCCGTGGCAGAGCGGCAGCAACGGCCGCGAGGAGACCGACATCCAGTTCCTCAACCCGCGCTCCGGGCGCTGGATGCCGGATCACTCGCACCTCCAGCGGCACGTGGGCGCGGCGGTCGCGTACAACGTCTGGCAGTACTACGAGGTCACCGGCGACCTCGAGTTCCTCGTGGAGTACGGCGCCGAGATGCTGCTCGACATGGCCCGCTTCTGGGCGAGCGCGGCCACCTACAATCCGGCGCTCGACCGGTACGAGATCCACGGCGTGATGGGGCCCGACGAGTACCACGACCGCTACCCCGGCGCCGAGCGGCACGGGCTCAGCAACAACGCCTACACGAACGTCATGGCCGTCTGGGTCCTGGCGCGGGCGCGCGACGTCCTGGACCTGATGCCGGCCAACGTATGCCGCCGCCTGTGCGAGCGGCTGGCCATCACGGACGCGGAGATCGCCGAGTGGGACACCATCACCCGGCGGATGCGCCTGGTCTTCCACGCCGACGGGATCCTGAGCCAGTTCGAGGGCTACGAGGCGCTCAAGGAGTTCGACTGGGAGCGCTACCGGGAGCGGTACGGGAGCCTGTACCGGCTCGACTTCATCCTGGAGGCCGAGGGCGACAGCACCATTCACTACAAGCTCTCGAAGCAGCCGGACGTGCTCATGCTGTTCTATCTCTTCTCGTTCGAGGAGCTTCGCTCGCTCTTCCAGCGCCTCGGCTACCCGTTCGACGAGCAGACGATCCCGGCGACCATCAACTACTACTACCCCCGCAGCGCCCACGACTCGTCACTCAGCCGGGTGGCCGATTCCTGGGTCCTGGCGCGGGCCGACCGCCCGGGCTCCTGGGACGTCTTCATGGAAGCGCTCGTGACGGACGTCGCGGACATCCAGGGCGGCACGACGCCGGAGGGGATCCACCTCGGCGCCATGGCGGGGACGGTGGACGTGCTGCAGCGCTGCTACACGGGCATCGAGCTGCGCGGCGACGTGCTGTGGCTCGAGCCGCGCTTGCCCCGACAGCTCCGGCGCCTGCGCCTGTTCGTGCGCTACCGGGGCCAGTCGCTCCTGATCGAGCTCGAGGGCGACGCCGCCTGCGTGCAGGCGATGCACTGCGTGGCGCCGTCCGTGCGCATCGCCGTCAACGGCGAGGTCCACGACGTGGCACCGGCCGAGGTGCGCCGCTTCGTCGTGCGATGACGGCCGCGCTCCTCCGGGGAGACGCGACGACGACCGCGTACCGGGACCCGGCCGACCACGTGGTGGCGGCCCTCGAGACGGATGCGGAGCGCGGCCTGAGCGAGGCGGAGGCGCGAGCGCGGCTGGAGCGCCACGGCCGGAACGAGCTGGCGACGGAGCGGCCGCTCCCTGCGTGGAGGAAGCTCGTCGCGCAGTTCCGCGACGTGCTGGTCCTCCTCCTGCTCGTCGCCACCGTGATCTCGGCCGGGCTGTGGCTGTACGAGCGCGACGCGCCGCTGCCGTACGAGGCGATCGCGATCTTCCTGGTGGTGCTCCTGAACGCGGCCATGGGCTACGTCCAGCAGGCACGCGCGGAGCACGCGGTGGCGGCCCTGCGCCGGATGTCGGCGGCCAGGGCGAGCGTGATCCGGGAGGGCGCGCGCCGGACGGTCCCGGCCACCGAGGTCGTGCCCGGCGACATCCTGCTCGTCGAGGAAGGGGACACCATCCCCGCCGACGGACGGCTGATCGACGCCGCCGCGCTGCAGACGGCCGAGGCGGCGCTCACGGGCGAGAGCCTCCCCGTCGAGAAGGCGCCGGGTCCCATCCGCGACGAGGTCGGCGTCGGCGACCGGCGGAACATGATCTTCAGCGGCACGGCGGTGACCTACGGGCACGGCCGCGCGGTGGTCGTGGCGACGGCCATGCAGACGGAGATGGGCCGCATCGCCGGGATGCTGAAGGAGGCGCCCGCGGAGACGACGCCCCTCCAGCGCGAGCTCGCCCGCGTGGGGAGGCT
>DASUPA010000286.1:0-2979 GCA_036276335.1 Candidatus Methylomirabilota bacterium
GGGGCGCTGGCGCGCGCGCGCCGGGTGCAGGCGGCGAGACTGTTCGGACGCTGAGAGGCGAGGCGCCGGGCGCGCGCCGGCGCCTCGGCCGCCGCGGACAGGCGCCTCACGATCGTCCCGGCCCCGCGGTTCAGCCGGAACCGGGAGAACGTCCAGCTCCGGGCCTTCGTGCTCGCGATGCGCGCGATCGACGACGTGCCGACCACACTCATCGCCCTCGGGAGCCTCGGCGTCATCTGGCGGTTCCGGGTCCCGGAGCCGGTCCTCGTGGTCGCCGCCGCCGTCGTGGGAGTCGTCGGGTGGCCGCTCATGCGCGGCGCGTGACGGGCGTCCTCGGCCCCCAGTTCTCGACGGCGTTGTCCAGACGACGTTGGCGCCCGCCCGCGGCCGGTCGAGACGCAGGTGGGACGGTCGATCATGGCTCCACGAGCTGGAAGGCGTGCCCGTCGGGATCGCGTGCGAGAAGAGCGCGGACGAAGCCGAGCACGCGTCCGGGCGTGGCCACGACATCCGGGGAGGCGGGGCGACACGCGCTGCCCCGCAGCGCGCGCGCCAGTCCCCCGAGGTCGTCGGATACCAGCACGGTCTGCCAGTGCGCGAGGTCGTTCGCCCGGGCGTCGGCGGGCAGGGGCCGGCCGTCAACGGGCGTGACGTACTCCAGCAGCTCGATGCCCGGCCCGCGCGGCGCGCGCAGCGTCGTGATGCGCAGGCGCGCGCCGAGCACGTTGTTCAGCCGCTCCTGCTCCGGACCCCAGTTCTCGCTCTCGCCCGCCACGACCAGCCCGAGCGCGTCCCGGTAGCAGGCGAGGCTCCGGCCGGTGTCGGCGACGACGATCGCGGTGTGGTCGATGCCGAGGAACAGGCGGCCGTCGTCCCGACGCCAGCGCGGGTCGCCCTTGCCCGGCGGGAACGACAGGATCTCGAGCGGATGCCCGTCCGGGTCCTTGAAGTAGAAGGCGCGGATGCCCCCGGCGCTCGGGTTCCAGTCGGGCAGTCGCTGCGGCGCGGGCGAGGCGTGCTCGACGCGGTGCTCGCGCAGACGGTCGTAGGCGCGGTCCATGTCGCTCACGACGATGGCGACGTGCTGGAACCACCGGTCGTGACTCCGCGAGTCGGGCGGGATGGGGCGACCACGCGGCGTCAGGTACTCCATCAGGTCGAGGCGCTCATCGCCGAGCCGCATGCGGACCACGCGCAGCCGCAGCCCGGACACGCCCTGCAGGCGCTCGTACGCCTCGCCGGCGACCTCGACGTCGAGGATCCTCTCGAAGCCGAGCACGCGGGCGTAAAAGGCGGCCGACCGCTCGGCGTCGGCCACCGTCAGGCCGATGGGACCGACCGCACGCACCGGCCGGGCGCCGCCGGTGGCCGGGCCGTCGACGCCGAGCAGGGCCGCGGCCAGCACGAGGACGAGGGCGACGTGGCGGCGCATGTTGACTATCCGAGCCGTCGCGCCAGGTGGTCGCCGACCCGAAGCGCGTTGGCGATGATGGTGAGGGCGGGATTCACCGCCGCGCTGGATGGGAAGAAGGAGGCGTCGACGACGTAGAGGTTGTCCACCTCGTGCGCGCGGCAGTCCACGTTCAGCGCGGACGTGGCGGGGTCGTCGCCGAAGCGCACCGTCCCGTTCTGATGCGCCACCCCGGCCAGCGGGATCCGTTGCCCGAGGTAGAGACTGCGCGCGAACAGACCCTCGTGACAGTCGTGGCCGTGGACGCCGCACGCCGTCTGCCGCTTCATCGCCTCCTTCAGCGTGGCGATCAGGCGTGCGTGCGCCGCCTCGTTGTTCGGCCGGTACGTCAGGACGATGTCGCCCTGTCGGTCGAGCGTCACGCGATTGTCCGGGTCGGGGAGGTCCTCGGACGTGAGCCAGAAGTCGAGCGAGTGGCGGGCCATGAGCTCGAGCGTCCAGCCGGGAGCGATGGCCGGCGCGCCGGCCCGGAGCGTCTCCCGGTCCAGCTTCCCGACGAACGAGATGTGACCCATGGGGAACGGCCAGTCGGCGGTTCCGAAGTAGAAGTCGTTCAGCGCGAGCGTCTTCTGGAACACCGTCGGGTTGGGGCACTTCGAGACGGCCATCAGCACCGAGTTCACGTGGCCCATGTAGTGGCGGCCCACGACGCCCGAGCCGTTCGCCAGCCCACGCGGGTGCCGCGCGCTGGCGGAGCGCAGCAGCAGCGCCGCGGAGTTGATGGCGCCGGCCGCCACCACCACGACGTCGGCCGCGTACGTCTCCACGGCGCCGTCCCGCCGGACCACGACGCGCGTCACCTCGCGGCCCGACGCGCTGGTCTCCAGCCGCTCGACGCAGGCGCCGGTGAGCAGGGTGGCGTTGGGGTGGGCGAGCGCGGGGTCCACGCAGACGACCTGGGCGTCCGACTTGGCGCTCACGAGACACGGGTGGCCGTCGCACGTCGCGCAGCGGATGCACGGGCTCCGCTGGGGCTCGCGCTCGTCCAGCATGATCCCGAGCGGCACGTGGAACGGGCGAAGGCCCTGCCGGGCGAAGTCGTCCGCGAGCTGCTGGATGCGCGGCTCGTGACTGACCGGCGGGTGAGGGTACGGTTCGCTCGCGGGCGGATCGGTCGGATCGACGCCGCGCTGGCCGTGCACGTGATAGAGGCGCTCGGCGCGCGAGTAGTAGGGCTCGAGATCCTCGTAGGCGAGCGGCCACGCCGGCGAGACGCCGTCCACGTGCTTCAGCTCGCCGAAATCTTCCCGGCGCATCCGGAAGAGGGCGGCGCCGTAGAACTTCGTGTTGCCGCCGACCCAGTAGTTCGTGTGGGGATGGAGCGCCCGGCCGTCGCCGTCGCGCCACGTCTCCTTCGTCGCGTACTTGCCGTCCAGGTTCACGGCCCGCGTCGACCAGTTGTCGCGCTCGCGGGGGACGTAGCCGCCCCGCTCCAGCAGGAGGATGCGCTTGCCCGTGGGCGCGAGCGCGTGGAAGAGCGTCCCGCCCCCGGCGCCGGAGCCGATGAT
>DASUPA010000287.1:0-2259 GCA_036276335.1 Candidatus Methylomirabilota bacterium
CAACGACACGCCGGTCGTGATGGCGATCACCTTCGTCTTCGCGTGCCTCGTCGTGCTGTTCAACCTGGTGGCCGACCTGCTCTATGGCTGGCTCGACCCCCGGATCTCCTATCGCTAAGCGATGGCGAACTACACGGCCGCCCAGAGCGCCCCTCCGGCACTGGCCGTTCCCGTCGCTCCCGCCTCGGTCTCCCTGTGGACGGACGCGCTGCGACGGTTCCGTCGCCACCGACTGGCCGTGCTGGGGGCCGCCGTCCTCGCCGTCATGGTCGCCGGCGTCGTCGCCGGGCCGCTGGTGTACCGGGTCCCCATCGACGAGATCGACTTCCGCGCGAAGCTGCAGGGCCCGTCCGCCGCCCACCCCCTCGGCACCGACGACCTCGGCCAGGACCTCCTGGCGCGCATGATGTACGGTGGCCGCATCTCACTCGCCGTCGGCGTCGCCGCGATGCTGATCGCCATTATCATCGGCACGGCCATCGGCGCCCTCTCCGGCTACGTGGGCGGCATCGCCGACCACGCGCTCATGCGCGTCACCGATCTCTTCCTGGCGCTCCCGCAGCTGCCGCTCCTGCTCCTCGTCGTCTACCTGTTCCGCAACGCGCTCAAGACGGTGCTGGGTCCCGAGGCCGGGGTCTTCGTCATGATCGTGGCGGTGATCGGCGGCCTGCGCTGGATGCCGGTCGCGCGGCTCGTGCGTGCTCAGTTCCTGTCGCTCCGGGAAAAGGAGTTCGTGGAGGCGGCGCGCGGACTGGGGGCGCCGGCCCTGCGCCAGGTCTGGCGGCACATCCTGCCCAACGCGGTGGGCCCGGTGATCGTCGCCGCGTCGCTCGACGTGGCGGCGGCCATCATCGCCGAGTCGTCGCTGTCGTTCCTCGGGCTCGGGTTCCCGCCCGACATCCCGACGTGGGGACGCATCCTCTTCGACGCCAAGGACAACCTCGACTTCGCCCCGCACTGGGCGATCTTCCCGGGCACCGCCATCTTCCTCACCGTCCTCTCCATCAACTACATCGGCGACGGCCTGCGCGACGCGCTCGACCCCCGCAAGGTGCTGGGCCACAAGTGAGACCATGACGACTGACGACCTCTGCTTCACGTCCGCCACGAAGCTGGCCTCGCTGTTCGCGCGCGGCACGGTGTCGCCGCTCGAGCTGATGCAGGCGGTGCTCGCGCGCATCGAGCGGGTGAACCCGCGCCTCAACGCCTACTGCACGGTCGCCGCCGACCAGGCGCTCGACGCGGCGAGGCGCGCGACCGCCGCGCAGCGCCGCCGCAGCAGCCGCCTCGGCCCCCTGCACGGCGTGCCCGTCTCGATCAAGGACCTGACGCCGACGAAGGGCATCCGGACGACGTGGGGCAGCAAGATCTACGAGCACCACGTGCCGACCGAGGACGGCCTGGTCGTGGAACGGCTCAAGGCCGCCGGCGCGATCGTGGTCGGCAAGACGAACACGCCGGAGTTCGGGGCCGGCGCCAACACGTTCAACGAGGTGTTCGGCCCGACCCGGAACCCGTGGAACCCGGCGCTGACGTGCGGCGGCTCCACCGGCGGCGGAGCGGTCGCGCTGGCGACCGGCCTGGGCCCCATCGCGCAGGGCTCGGATCTCGGAGGCTCGCTGCGGCTGCCGGCGTCCTTTTGCGGCGTCGTCGGCTTCCGCACCTCGCCGGGCTGCGTGCCGGTCCACCCGACGCCGCTCGCGTGGGACCCGTGGAGCGTGCAGGGGCCGATGGCGCGCACGGTCGGCGACGTCGCCCTCGTGCTCTCGACGATCGCCGGCGCCGATGCGCGGGCGCCGATCTCCTACCCCGTCAACACGCGCGCGCTGCTCGATGCCGTTCGCCGGTCCTCCGTCAAGGGCCTGCGCGTCGCCTGGGGCGGCGACCTCGGCGTGACGCCCGTCGACGACGAGGTGCGCGCGATCTGCCGCGCCGGCGCCGACGTCTTCCGGCGGCTCGGAGCGCGGGTGGAGGAGGCGCATCCGGACTACGCGGGGCTCGAGGAGATCGTGCAGACCAGCCGCGCCGCCTCGATGGTGGCGCGCCACGAGGAGAAGCTGCCGAAGTGGCGCGACCAGATGCAGGAGAACCTCGAGAAGAACATCGACCAGGGCCTGCGCCTGACGCCCTCCGAGATCGGCCGCGCCGAGCGGCTGCGCACGGCGCTCTGGCACCGGGTGCGCGAGTTCCAGGAGCGCTACGACCTGATCCTCACGCCGACCGCGCCGGTGCCGCCGTATCCCCTGGAGCTGCGCGCGG
>DASUPA010000288.1:0-7729 GCA_036276335.1 Candidatus Methylomirabilota bacterium
CATGAAACCGATAGCTGCGATCTTCCCGTCTCGTCCCGATGCCGAGCGTGCCGCCCAGCGCGTGGTGGAGCTCGGGGTTCCCTGCGAGCGCGTCACCCTCCTGTCCCCGGGCGAGCGCGTGCGCGACGCCGTGCCGACCGACGAGGGCGAGGCCCAGGGGACCGGCGCCGCCATCGGCGCCGTCGTCGGCGGCGCCACCGGCGCCGCGGCCGGCATGCCGCTCGGCGCCGCCATGAGCCTCGTGGTCCCGGGCATCGGGCCGGTGATCGCCGTGGGACTCATCGGCGCGGCGCTCTTCAGCGCCGGTGGAGCCGCCATCGGCAGCGCGCTCGAGAACACGCTGACGCACGGCGTCCCGCGCGACGACATCTTCCTCTACCGGGACGCGCTGCGCCGCGGTCGCAGCGTCGTGGTGGCGCTGATCGACGACGAGACGGTGGCCGCGCGCGCGCGCGAGCTCCTGACGGCGGCCGGCGGCACCGACGTGGACGCCGCGCGCGACGAATGGTGGGCGGGCCTCCCCGAGGCCGAGCGCGGTGCCTATGCGCCGGAGGAGGAGATGGCGTACCGGCGCGGATTCGAGGCGGCGCTCACGCAGGACGCACCGGAGCCCGGGCGCGACGCCGACCCGGCGTACCGCCGCGGCTGGGAGCGCGGCCGCGCCTATCGCGGCGACGCCGACCACCGGCTGCCGAAGAGCGCCTGATCAGGTGCCGGGCCGCTCGCCGCGGACGCGCGGCTCGCTGTCACCGTAGGGACCGTCGCCGCGCTCGCCCGGCGCCGTCTCCTCGCTGCGCAGCGGGCGGCCCTCGACGTCGCGGCCTTCCCGGTCGGCCCGGCGCTCTCGCTCGGACTCGCTGAGCACGTCGGGACCGGGCACGGGCTCCTGGCGCTCGGGGTCGATGTGTGCCGTCATCGCGCTCCTCCTGCGGTCGGGTTGCCGGTCCCGAGTGCAAGGCCGCTGCCGTCGTGCGGTACACTGGGCCGCGCGCCATGACGACTTCCGCTCCGGCGCCGCGCGCCGGCCATCCCTACCACATGCACGACGCGATCTACGCCCAGCCGGGGGCACTCCGTCTCGTCGGGCGGGGGAACGAGGCCGCGCTGGCGGGCGCGACGGCGGCCCTGTCGAAGGCCGCGCACGTGGTGCTCGCCGGGACCGGCAGCTCGTGGCACGCCGCCCTCGCGGGGGCGCTCGTCCTCGCGCGCCACGGCGGGCTCGGGGCTCGGGTCCGGGCCGCGTTCGCCGGCGAGCTCTTGGAGTACCGCCCGCCGACGGACGCGGCGACCATGCTGCTGGGCATCAGCCACCGCGGAACCGAGTCCGTCGTCGCCGCGCTCGACGCCGCCCGGACCGCGGGCGCATCGACCATCGCCGTGACCGCCAGGGGAGCGGACGGCATCGCCGCCGAGCACGTCCTGCGCACCGTGGAGCGCGAGGCCTCGGACACGCACACCGTGAGCTACACGACGGCGCTCGCCCTGCTCGTGATGCTGGCGGCGGGCGCCGGCCACGACGACACGCTCGGCCGCGCCGTCGACGCCCTGCCGGACCAGGTCGCGCTGCTGCTCGGCCAGGAGTCGTGGGAGGAGCTGGGGTCGCGGTTCGGCGGCCGCCGTCACTACTGGTTCGTGGGCGGTGGGCCGAACCACGCCACCGCGCTCGAGGGCGCGCTCAAGCTCACCGAGGCCGCCGGTGTGCCGGCGATCGGTCTCGACGCCGAGCAATTCTTGCACGGGCCCTGGGCGGCCCTCGAGCGCGAGGACCTGGTCGTCGTCATCGCGCCGCCGGGGGCGTCGCGCGCGCGGTGCCTGGCGGCGGCACGCGTCGCCCGGAGAGCCGGCGCCGACCTCGTCGCCCTGTGCGCCGAGGACGACCGGGAGATGGCCGAGCTGGCGGCGGAGACGATCGTGCTGCCCGACGTGGACGAGGCGCTGTCCCCGATCGCGGCGGTGGTGCCGCTGCAGCTCCTCGCCTACCACGCGGCGGTGGCGCGCGGCCGCAACCCGGACGGTCGCCCGCTTCCCGTCGCCTGATCCGCGCTCGCACGCCTCGATGACGCCGCCGCGGCGGCTGCTGGTCCTGCTCTGCATCACCGTGGGGACCATGACCTGCTCGCTCGGCGCGTTTCCCGCGCTGCTGCCCGAGATCGGCGCGGCCGCCCGGCTCACCGACCTGGAGCTCGGCATCGTCGCCGGCGCCTTCGGCCTCTCCCGGATGGTCGTCGACATCCCGGTGGGGCTGCTGATGACGTATCACGTGCGGCGGGCGCTGCTCGCCGCGCCGGTGTTCATGCTGATCGGCGTCGCCTGCATGGTCGCGGGCGGCAGCCTGCCCTGGCTCCTGCTCGGCCGCGCGCTCATGGGCGTCGGCCAGACGCTCGGGATGCTCGGCGGGCTCACCACCATCCTGAGGACGCGCGACGCCCGGGGGCTCGCGTCGGCGCTCAACGCGTTCGAGTTCTCGGCCATGATCGGCCTCGTGGCCGGCGTCGCCACCGTGGGCGCGCTCCCCGGCGGACTGCCGTGGCACGTCGCCTTTGCGGTCGTTTCCGCGCCGGTGCTCGTGTCATTCCTCACCATCCGCGGGGCGCTCGCCGCGCTGCCGCGGACCGACGCCGCGCGGCCGTGGTTCGCGCGCACGGCCGCCGCGGGCGCGGGCTCCGAGCGCGCGACCTCCGGGCGCGCGGGCGACGGCACCGTCGTCGTGATCGCGTTCGCGGCCGGCACGGCCGTGGCGCTTACCTACGGGATGGTCGAGTCCTTCCTCATCCCGCTGCGGGGAAGCCGCGAGTTCGGCCTGGACCGCGCCGGCGTGGCGCGGCTCCTGATGGTGGCGCAGGCGTGCGACATCCTCGCCCTCCTGCCCCTCGGCGCCCTCGCCGATCGCCGCGGCACGGCGCGCGTCCTGGCGGTCGTCCTGGTGACGTACGCGGCCGCGCTGGGCCTGGTCGCCTTCGCGACGCTGCCGTACGCGGTCGTCGGCTGCGTGCTGTTCGGCCTGGCCATGGCGGGCTGGATGCTTCCGCTCGGTCTCCTGCGCGCGGGGACGCCGCCCTCGGAGGTCGCGTGGCGCACCGCCCTCTATCGTGTCTTCGTCGACGGCGGGCTGTTTCTCGGCCCGTTCCTCAGCGGCGTGCTCGCGGCGCGGTACAGCGCGCTACTGCCGAGCGCGCTGATGGCGGTCCTGCTAGGATTGGGCGCCGTGGTCCTGCTGCTTCGTCGCGCGCGACGCGCGGCGCTCGTCTGAGCTCGCTGGCACCCGCCTTGCTCCACGAGCCGGGCGGGGGAGGACGATGCGCTCACCGCGAGAGTGGTTCCGCGGGACACCGCGCTGGTATCGATGGCTCACGGGCGTCGCCGTCGCCATCGCGATCCTCCTGATCGTCACCGCCTTCTTCCTCGACGAGCCGCTGCGGCGTCTGGTGGAGCGCCAGATGAACGAGCGGCTCGACGGCTACACGGCGACCGTCGGGCGGCTCGACTTCCACCCGATCGGCTTCGCCCTCGATCTGCGCGACGTCGTCCTCGTCCAGAACGCCAGGCCCGACCCCCCCGTCATGCAGATCGAGCGGCTCGGCGCGAACGTCCAGTGGACGGCGCTGGTCCGCGGCCGGCTGGTCGCCGACTTCGAGCTCGTGCGCCCGGCGCTCCACATCGACCGCAACCATCTCGAGGCGGAGCGGAAGGACGAGGTTCCCGTGACGGAGCGTGGCTGGCAGGAGGCCCTCCAGGCCATCTACCCGCTCAAGATCAACAGCTTCACGGTCGAGGACGGCGACCTCACGTACATCGAGGCCGGCCAGGCGCGCCCGATGCGGGTGAGCCGGATCCAGGCGATCGCCCACGACATCCGGAACATCCGGTCGGCGCCCGGCGACTACCCGTCGCCGCTCCGTCTCCAGGCGCAGGTGTTCGATCGCGGCCGGCTCACCGTCGACGGCCACGCGGACTTCCTCGCGGTCCCGCACGCCGGCGTGAAGGGCAAGGTCGTGATCGCGGACATCGCGCTCGACTACTTCCGCCCGGTGCTCGAGCGCTCGAACGTCGTCGTGACGCGCGGGACGTTCAGCGGCCGGGGGCTCGTGGAGTACGCGCCGCAGTTCAAGAAGGTCGAGCTCGACGCCCTGCGCGTGGACGGGCTGCGCGCGGACTACGTCTACCGGAAGCGGAAGGCGGCGGAGGCCAGGAAGGCGGTGCAGGCGACGGCGGAGGCCGCCACGGAGGTGAGCAACGATCCCGGTGTGGTCCTGCACGCGCGCGAGGTGGCGGTCACCGACGCGACGGTGGGGTTCGTCAACAAGGAGACCACGCCGGAGTACCGGGTGTTCCTCGCCGGCGCGGCGCTCACGGTCGACAACTTCTCGAACCAGAAGTCCGAGGGCTTCGGCCACGCGCGCCTGACCGGCACGTTCATGGGCAGCGGCCGCACCACGGTGGACCTCCGGCTCCGCGCGGAGGACCGGGGGCCCGACCTCGACGTGAACGCCAAGATCGAGAACACCGCCATGCGGACGTTGAACGACCTGCTGCGCGCGCACGCGAAGATCGACGTGGCGTCCGGCGTCTTCTCCGTCTACTCCGAGATCGGCGTCAAGAACGGCCGCGTGCAGGGCTACGTGAAGCCGCTGTTCAGGGACCTCGACATCCACGACGAGAAGCAGGACGCGGGCGAGCCTCTCGGTCAGAAGCTCAAGGAGAAGGCGGCCGACCTGGCCGCCAGGATCTTCGAGAACCGTCCGCGCGACCAGGTGGCCACCGTCACGCGGCTCGAGGGACCGCTGGAGAATCCCGACGCCAGCACGTGGGAGGTGCTGGTGAACCTGGTGCGGAACGCCTTCATCGAGGCGATCCTGCCGGGCTTCGAGCGCGAGGCCCGGGGCGCGCGGGGCTGAGGCTCAGGCCAGGACGATCCGCCACGCGCGCGCGAGCAAGCTGAGAAACCAGAGCGAGGGCGGCAGCCAGAGGTGGCTCTGGATCCAGGCGGCCGCGGTGACCACCGCCGCCACGACGCCCGTCGCGAACCAGTCGGGCAGGTGCATCCAGCGGACGGCGGGCAGCACCGCGCCCCCGAGGATGGCCATCACGAAGACGAGCATGACGGCGGCGATGAAGAGCGCAAAGGGACCGAGGAACAGCGTGGCGAAGATGAGCATGAGCGCGTCGGCCCGGCCAAAGTGGGGTTCGGAGAACGCCTGCATGACCTCGGGACGTCCGGCGAACCACATCGCGAGCTCGTGGGGTGAAAAAAGCCCCGTCTGGATCGCGAACCACGTGACGATCCCAGAGGCCAGCAGCCAGTGGGGCAGTCGCCACTCGGTGGGGGTGAAAATCTCCCGCATTGGTCTCCTCCTGATCAGATGCGCAGATGCGCGCCACTGACGTTCCAAGGCAAGGCGGGTGCCAGATTCCTGCGCGCGAATCTCGATACTTACGACGCGCGGGGGCTGGCGGTGACGGCGCGCTGGCATCGGCCGTGCCGCCGGGACGCTCTCACACGGGCCAGCGCTCCTGACGGTGGCCCATGTCCCAGAACATCCACTCGTAGCGCGCGGTCGTGACCGCGTGGCGGCGCATGGCGCCGCGCTCCGCCGCGCCGAGCCGCGCGGCGACGGCGTCGACGGCGCCGAGGACGGCGCGAACGACGGCGCCGAAGTCCTCGGAGGCGTAGGTCGCGATCCAGCGCGCGTAGAGCGGATCCGGCGAGCCCGCGCGCTCGAGCGCCTTGCCGACCTCCCAGTAGATCCAGTAGCAGGGCAGGAGCGCGGCGACGTTCTCGTGGAACGGCGCGCCGTAGGCGACGGCGAGGAGATAGCTCGTGTACGCCTGGTTCGTGGGCGCGAGCGGCGTGGCGGCCACCGCGTCGGGCGTGAGCCCGAACTCGCGGAAGAACCCCTCGTGCAGGGCGCGCTCGACGCGGAGCGCGGTGGCGGCGTGCTCGTTGAACATGATGATCCAGTCGTCTTCGGGGGCCCGCGCCGCGGCCACCGACAGCGCCCGGGCGAACTCGCGCAGGTAGAGCGCGTCCTGCACGGCGTAGAACCGGAACGCCTCGCGCGGCAGGCTGCCGTCGGTGAGCCCACGCACGAACGGATGCGCGAGGATCGCGGTGTAGATCGGCTCCATCGCCGCCCACAGCTCTTTGGTGAAGGTCATCGCGCGGGTATGATACGCGCACTTCCCGCGGAGGCGACGATGACGGACGACCTGCTCGAGAGCGTCAAGGACGGCGTGGCGGTGCTCACTTTGAACCGGCCCGATCGGCTCAACGCCCTGTCGGGCGCGATGCTGGACGCCCTGCTGGAGGCGCTGCCGCGCCTGGCGGCGGACTCCGCGGTGGGCGTGGTGGTGGTCACCGGCGCCGGCCGCGGCTTCTGCGCGGGCGGCGACGTCAAGGCCATGGCCGAGGGCCGGGAGTTCGCCGAGACGGGACTGGAGGAGAAGGCGCACGGCCTGCGGAGCAAGATGGAGGTCTCGCGCCTGCTCCACGAGATGCCCAAGCCGACGATCGCGATGGTCCGCGGCGCCGCCGCCGGCGCGGGCCTGTCGATCGCGCTCGCGTGCGACCTCCGCGTCGCCGGCGAGAGCGCGAAGTTCGCGACCGCGTTCGCCCGCGTCGGCTACTCGGGGGACTTTGGCGGCTCGTGGTTCCTCACGCAGCTCGTCGGCACCGCGAAGGCCCGGGAGCTCTACTACACGGCGGAGATCGTCGACGCCCGGACGGCCGCCCAGATCGGCATCGTCAATCGCGTCGTCCCCGACGACCGGCTCGAGGACGAGACGATGACGCTGGCGCACAGGCTCGCGAGCGGGCCGCGGGTGGCGCTGCGCTACATGAAGCGCAACATGAACGCGGCCGAGACGCAGACGCTGGCCCAGTGCCTGGACCTCGAGGCGCTGCACCACACGCGCACCGGCTTCACCGAGGACCACAAGGAAGCCGCCAGGGCCTTCGTCGACAAGCGCGAGCCCGTCTTCAAGGGCCGCTGAGCCTTCAAGGGGCGCTGAGCGCCGGGGCGGCCCGTCAGGCGCTCGAGGGGCGCCCCGGCTCCGCCGGGGCGTCCCGAGCCGCCCGGGAGATTGGGGGCGCCCGGAGCCCCCATGTTGGTTCAAAACACGGAGTATCCGCCGTCGATGATGAACGTGTCGCCGGTGTGGTACGCCGAGGCGTCGGAGGCAAGGTAGACGGCGATGGCGCCGAAGTCGCCGGGCACGCCCCAGCGCCGGACCGGGACTCGCGGCAGCACCCGCTCGACGAACTTGTCCCAGGCCAGCGCCTTCTCGGTCATCGGCGTGTCGATCCAGCCCGGAAGGATGGCGTTGGCGCGGACGCCGTGCCGTGCCAGCTCGACGGCGAGCGCCTTCATCATCGAGACGAGCCCGCCCTTGGACGCGGCGTAGTGCTCGCCGCGCGCCTGGCCGGAGATGGCGGCGAGGCTCGCGGTCACGACGAGCGAGCCGCCGCCCGCGCGGCCGACCATGTGACGGGCGGCTGCGCGCAGCGTGAAGAACGCTCCGTCCAGGTTGACGGAGAGCACACGCCGCCACTCGGCGGCCGTCATGTCCACGAAGCCTTGCCCGGCGCTCCGTCCGCTCACGCCGGCGTTGACGAAGCAGGCGTCCACGCGGCCGAGCGCGTGCACCGTCTCGGCGAACGCTTCGTCGACGGCCGCCTCGTCGGCGACGTCGCATTGGAGCGTCAGCACGCGTCCGCCGTGTTTCGCCAGCG
>DASUPA010000289.1:0-4340 GCA_036276335.1 Candidatus Methylomirabilota bacterium
CCCCCGACGTTCGGAACGCCCCGGCGGAGCCGGGGCGTTCCTCTATCGACTGACAACCCGCTGAGGGCTGCTATCGGCTACTTCTTCGAGTCGCTCTTGTCCATGTCGCGCGTGCGGGTCTTGTCGGACTCGCGCGTCGTCGCGGGGCTGGCGGCCGGGGCGCGGTCGCCGCGGGCCGTGCGCTCGTAGCGCGGCGCGCTCTGGAGCTTGGCCTGGTCCATCGTGATCTCGGCCTTCCGGCCGTCCCGCGCCGCGGTCATCTTCAGATCGGACCACGGCACCACGACCTTCTCCTCGCCGACGCCCAGCACGCCGCCGAGACCGATCACCGCGTGCGTCACGCGGCCGCTCTCCGGGTCGATGAGAAGCCGGTCCACCTCGCCGATGTTCTTGCCCTGCGCGTCCTTGATGCGCGTGCCGATGATGTCGCTGGACTCGTGCACGGTGCCCTCCGACTTGAAGGCCTTCCGCTCCTTGGCGGTGTCCTTCTTCGGCGCGGGCTGGTTGCTCGGGCTCGCCTGCACTCCGCCCACGAGCGACGTGGCAACGACGACGGCTCCGATGCCCATGAGTAACTTTTTCATCGTGTCCTCCCTGATGGCAATCTGCCCTATCCAGGAAGGAGCAACGGGAATGCCACTCAGCGCGTGCGCGACTCCACGAGCCGCCAGCCGGCCTCGGCCAGCGGGCGTGCGCGCTCGCCGCGCTCGCGAGCGTTCGGGTCGTTCGCCGTCCCCGCGATGACGCGGCCCATGATGCCCTGGGCGATGGCAGCCAGGCGGAACTCCGCGAACGCGATGTAGAAGTCCCAGTCGTCGATGCGCTCGCGGCCGGTGCGGCGACAGTACGCCTGGAGGTAGGCCTGCTCCGTGGGAATGCCGAGCTCCGCCAGCGGCGCGTCCCGCAGCCCTTCCCACTCGTTGCCGAGGTGATAGGGCATGCAGTTGTAGGCCAGGTCGGCCATCGGGTGGCCGAGCGTCGACAGCTCCCAGTCCAGCACCGCCGCCACGCGCGGCTCGGTCGGATGGACGATCATGTTGCCCGGCCGGTAGTCGCCGTGCACGAGCGTCGTGTCGTCGCTGGCCGGGATGTGCTTCGGCAGCCACTCCATCAGCCGCTCCATCGCCTCGATCTTCTCGGTCTCCGAAGCACGGTACTGCTGGCTCCAGCGATGGATCTGCCGGGCGTAGTAGTTGCCCGGGCGCCCGAAGTCGGCGAGGCCGATCTTCTGCCAGTCGACCGTGTGCAGACGCGCCAGGACGTCGTTCATGGAGTCGTAGATCGCCGCCCGCTCGGCGCGCGTGGCGCCCGGCAGGTTGGCGTCGCGGAAGATACGCCCGTGCACGCAGTCCATGACGTAGAAGATGGTGCCGATCACCGTCTCGTCCTCGCACAGCAGGTACGGCCGCGGCACCGGGACGTTCGTGTGCGCGGCGAGCGCGGCCAGCACGCGGTACTCGCGGTCGACCGCGTGCGCCGACGGCAGCAGCTTGCCGGGGGGCTTGCGGCGCAGCACGTATTCGCGCCCGCCGGCCGCGAGATAGTACGTCGGGTTCGACTGGCCGCCGCGGAACTGGCGGACGGTGAGCGGGCCGGCGAAGCCCTCGATGCGCTCGCGCAGGTAGCGCTCGAGGGCCGCCGTGTCGAAGCGATGCACGTCGCGGACGTCGGCGGTGCCTTCCATCGGCGGTCGAGCATACCCCATCTTGACGGGGCCGCGCGTCGTCTCGCATGATCCCGGTGGAAGGAGCCACCATGCGCTACGACGTGGTCGAGGGCTGGGAGCAGCTGCCGAAGGGGTACGAGCACCGCGACGTCGCCGGCGTGGCGGTGGACGGCGAGGATCGCGTCTTCCTGATCTGCCGCGGCGACCACCCGGTCCTCGCCTACGACCACAAGGGCAGCTTTCTCCGCTCGTGGGGCGAGGGCGACTTCACCTACCGCACGCACGGCATCACCATCGGCCCCGACGGGACCGTCTGGTGCACGGACGACGGCAACCACACCGTCCGGCAGTTCACGCCCCAGGGCAAGCTGCTGAAGACGCTGGGCACGCTCGACACGCCGTCCGACACCGGCTACGACGGCAAGGACTACATGACGATCACCCGGCCCGCGGGCCCGTTCAACCGGCCGACCAACATCGCCATCGGCCCCCGCGGCCACCTCTACGTGTCGGACGGGTACGGCAACTGCCGCGTCCACAAGTTCTCGCCGAGCGGCACCCTCGAGCGCTCCTGGGGCGTGCCGGGCACGGGCCCCGGCCAGTTCTACCTGCCGCACGGCATCGCGGTGGCCGCCGACGGGCGCGTGTTCGTCTGCGACCGCGAGAGCGATCGGATCCAGATCTTCAGCCCGGACGGCGAGTACGTGAGCGAGTGGACCGACACGCAGCGGCCGACGCACCTCGTCTTCGACGCGCAGGGGCGCGCCTACGTCTCGGAGCTCTGGTGGCACCCCGGCCAGACCTCGCGGCGCCACGGCGCCACGCGGGAGCCGAAGCACGGCCGGGTGAGCGTGTTCGACCGCGACGGCCGCCTGCTCGCGCGCTGGGGCACGCCGGAGGCGACGAAGCCCGGAAGCTTCGCGGCCCCGCACGGCCTTGCCGTCGACTCGAAGGGCGACGTCTACGTGGCCGAGGTCACCTGGACGTTCGCGGTCAGCCGCGGGCTCGCGCCGGCCGACTGCCACACGTTCCAGAAGTTCGCGCGGAAAGACTAGCCCAGCGCCTCGGCGATGTGGATGAGCTCCTCGTACTCGCTCATCCAGTAGTTCGCCTGCCGGAACGTCGGAAAGGCGACGGGGAACGCGGGGTCGTCCCAGCGGCGGGCGATCCAGCCCGACATGTAGACGATCCGCAGCGCGCGCAGCGGCTCGGCCAGCGCCAGCGTCGCGCGATCGAACGCGCGGAAGAGCTCGTAGCCGGCCAGCAGGTCCTCGCGCTCGCGCCGCGCCTCCTCCGAGTCGCCGCGGGCCAGCAGCCACAAATCCTGCACCGGCGGGCCCATCATCATGTCGTCGAAGTCGACCAGCACCGGGCCGTCCGACGTCCAGAGCACGTTGCCCCAGTGGAGGTCGCCGTGGATGCGCTGGGGAACCACGGCGGTGAGCCGCGGCTCCGTCACGCGCGCGATGCGCAGCGCCACGTCGCGATAGCGGGGCAGCAGGTTCTCGGGCATGAACTTGCCGGCCTGCAGCGCCTCCAGCGGCTCGTGCACGTAGCGCTGCACGTCGAGCCGCGGGCGGTGCGGCGCGCCGCGCGCGGCGCCCACCGCGTGCATGCGGCCGATGGTGCGGCCGATGAGCCGCCGCCGCTCCGGGTCCAGCTCGTCCATGATCCGGCCGCGGACCTTCGGGAAGACGCTGTAGAAGATGCCGTCGATCTCGCCGAGCGTCGTGCCGGTGCCGAGGTCGAGCGGCGGCACGACCGGCAGCTCGGCCGCGGCCAGCTCCGCCAGGAAGGCGTGCTCGTCGAGAATGGTCTCGCGCGACCAGCGACCCGGCCGGTGGAACTTCACGACGAGCCGGCGCTCGTCCTCCAGCTCCACCTCGTACACGCGGTTCTCGAAGGCGCGCAGCGGCAGGCAGCGGCCGGTGCAGCGAAGGCCGCCGACCTCCACCGCGTCGAGGACGCGGTCCGGCGTGAGGCCGAAGAACGACGCCCGCGGCTCGCTCAGATGACCGACTTTCCCGCGTCGACCAGCAGCGTCGTCCCCGTGATGAACGAGGACTCCGAGCACGAGAGAAACAGGATCGGGTAGGCGACCTCGCGCGGCTCGGCCCAGCGGCCGAAGAGCCCGTTGTCGTGCGCGCGGGCGCGCCGGAGCTCCTCCTCGGTGATGCCCTGGCGGGCGGCGCGGTCGATGTGGTAGCGCGTGATCGTGCCGCCGGGGCAGACGGCGTTGACGCGGATGCCGTGCGGCGCCTCCTCGACCGCGAGCGCGCGCGTGAGCCCCAGCACGGCCGCCTTCGTCGTGTCGTACTGCCCCATGCCGGCCCGGCCGAGCAGGCCGAACACCGAGGAGACGTTGACGATCGTCCCGCGACCGGCCGTGCGCAGCGGGGGGATGGCGGCCTTCGCGCAGAACGCGGTGCCGAGCACGTTGACGTCGACGATGCGCACCCAGTCCTCCGCGGTGGCCTCGGCCAGCGGCGTGTACACGCGGACGCCGGCGACGTTGACGAGGGCGTGGAGGGCGCCGAGGCGGCCGACGGTCTCGTCCACGGCCCGTCGCGCCTCGGCCTCGCGGGCGACGTCGGCGGCGAGCGGCAGCACCTGCGCGCCCGGCACGGCGGCCGTGATGCCGGCCGCGGCGGCGTCGGCGGCCGCGCCGTCGACG
>DASUPA010000290.1:0-3261 GCA_036276335.1 Candidatus Methylomirabilota bacterium
GACCTTGCCGAGCCGCATGTGCTTGAGCTTCGTGCGTACGAACGCGCCGCCCTTGCCGGGCTTGACGTGCTGGAAGTCGACGATGGCGTAGGGCTGCCCGTCGTAGACGATCCGTAAGCCCTTCTTGAACTCGGCCGTTGAAACCTGCATAGGGCGTTCTCAGCCTTTCCGTCGTGACCGCGCGCGCAGCGCCATCTCCAGCCGCTCGCGAGCCTCTGCGTTGCCAGGGTCCTGCCGTAGCATGCGCGTGAAGACAACGGCCGCCTCGTCCGCCAGCCCTTGCTCCAGGCACACCGTCCCGAATGCCACGGTGACGAACGTGTCGTCGGCGAGCAGTCGCGCCACGCCTGCCGCCTCGCCAGCGCCGGCATCGGCCTTCAGCAGCGACAGCAAGGCTCGCGACTCGCGATCGCCCGGGTCCAGTGCGACCGCGGCTTCGAGGGATCGCACGGCGGTATCGAGGCGGCCCAGCCGCCGGTGGGCCTCGGCGGCGAGCCGGTGACATTGTACGTCCTTGGGGCTCACCTGGAGAATCGTCTCGATCTCCGCGAGGGCGGCCGCGGGATCGTTCTCGGCCAGGAGGGTCTTGGCCAGGATCAGGCGCGCCGTCGTGTAGTGTGGGTACCGCTGGAGGCCCGCGCGGCACGTCGCGATCGCGTCGGCCGGCCGGCCGGCCTTCCGGTAAAGGTCGGCGAGCTGGGCGAACGCCAGCGAGCTCGGATCTCTCGCCAGGCGCTCCTCTTGCCGGCGGATGGCGGCGGTCACCACGACGTCGTCCACCGGCATCGAGGCTCTGTTATACGGAGGCGCGGGATCGCTTGTCAACGCGTCTCCGGGGAGCCGAGCGCGGCCAGCGCGCCGCGCACGTCGTCGGAGGCAACGTCGTAGACGACGCGGAACGTCCCGATCGCGGGCGCCAGCACGAACGGCACCCGTCCGTCGCGAGCCTTCTTGTCGTGCGTGATCGCCTTCAGGACGGCGTCGGCGTCGATGGCGCGCGCGCGCACCGGCAGCTGGAGCGCCGTCAGCACGGCTTCCTGGCGCCGGGTCGTGGCCGGCGTCGCGAGACCGAGCCGCTCGGCGAGGTGGGCCTCGGCGACGAGCCCGAGCGCCACCGCCTCGCCATGGGTCCAGTTCTGGAAGCGCGTGACAGCCTCGAGCGCGTGACCGACCGTGTGACCGGCGTTCAGGGCGAAGCGCACCTCGCTCTTCTCGTCCGGATCGCGCTCGACGACGCTGGCCTTGAGCCGGCACGACCCCCCGATGATGCGCGTGAGCGCCTCGACCTCGCGAGCGAGCATGGCCGCCGCCGAGCGCTCGACGTCGGCGAAGTACTCGGCATCGAGGACGATTCCGTGCTTGGCGATCTCCGCGAGCCCGGAGCGGAACTCGCGATCGGGCAGCGTGCGGACCACGGCGGGGTCCACGATCACGAGCCGCGGCTGGTGGAAGGCGCCGATGAGGTTCTTGGCCCTCGGGTGATCGATGGCGGTCTTCCCGCCGATGGACGCGTCGACCTGCGCCAGAACCGTGGTCGGAAGCTGCACGAAGTTCACGCCACGCATGTAGGTGGCGGCCACGAACCCGGCCAGGTCGCCGACGGCCCCGCCTCCCAGCGCGAGCACGGTGGACGTCCGATCGAGGCCGGCCGCGAGCAGGCGGTCCCAGCAGCGTTCGGCCACCGCGAGCGTCTTCGCGGCCTCGCCTTCGGGCACGTCCACGACGGTCACGGTGAAGCCGGCGCCCTCGAGGCTCTTCGTCACCGTCGCGCCGTGCAGCTGCATGACGGCCGCATCCGTGACGAGCGCGGCCCGTGATCCGACGCGGAGCTCCCGCAGCCGGGGACCCACGGTGGCCAGCGCGCCGGGTTCCGCGACGATCGTGTACGACCGGGGACCGAGGTTGACCGGGATGACCATGAGGCGCGACCGCGCTACCAGCCGCGCAGGCTGTCCTGGTAGGCGCGGTAGTTGCGATGGATCTCGTCGAGCCCGTCGCCGCCGAACTTCTCGAGGAAGGCGTCCGCGAGCACGATGGCCATCATGGCCTCCCCCACGATTCCGGCGGCCGGCACGGCGCAGACGTCGCTGCGCTCGACCACGGCCTCCACCACCTCTTTCGTCGCGAGGTCGACGGACCGCAGCGGCGTGCGGAGCGTGGACAGCGGTTTCATCGCGGCGCGAACCACGACCGGCTGACCGTTCGTGACGCCGCCCTCGAGGCCGCCGGCGTTGTTGGACGAGCGATTGAAGCCCTGCGCGGCGTCGAAGACGATCTCGTCGTGAACGCCCGAGCCCGGCCGGCGGGCCGTCTCGAATCCCATGCCGAACTCGCAGCCCTTGATGGCCTGGATCGAGCAGAAGGCCTGGGCGAGTCGGCCGTCCAGACGGCGGTCCCATTGAACGTAGGAGCCGAGCCCCACCGGGCAGCCGAGGGCGACGGTCTCGAACACGCCGCCCAGGGTGTCGCCCTTCTCCTTGGCCGCGTCGATCGCGGCGATCATGGCGGTCTCCGCCGTCGGGTCCGCGCACCGCACCTCGGACGCCTCCGCGCGTCGCTTGACCTCGTCCCACGGCAGGTCGATTTCGCCGATACGCACGCCGCCGATCTCCGTGACGTGGCTGAGGATCGTGATCCCGAACTCGGCGAGCAGGCGGCGCGCGACGCCGGCGACGGCCACGCGGGCGGTCGTCTCCCGGGCGCTCGAGCGCTCGAGGACATTGCGAACGTCACGGTGCCCGTACTTCATCGCGCCGGCCAGGTCGGCATGGCCCGGTCGAGGCCGCGTCACCTCCTTGCGTGCGACCCCGTCGTCGGGAGCCGCGACCCCCATGGTGCCCTTCCAGTTCTCCCAGTCGCGGTTGGCGATGGTGAGGGTGATCGGAGAGCCGAGCGTCGCCCCCCAGCGAACCCCGGAGACGATGTGAACGCGGTCGCGCTCGATCTTCATGCGCCCGCCCCGCCCGTACCCCCGCTGACGCCGTGCGAGGTCCTCGTCGATGTGCGCCTCGGTGAGGGGAAGGCCGGCAGGTACGCCATCGATCACCGCGGTCAGGGCCTCGCCGTGGGACTCGCCCGCGGTGAGGAAGCGGAAGACTTCACCCATACGACGCCTTGCGGCTAACGGACCGGCGGCGCGGACGAGGTACGGGTGCCCCCCGGCGTGCGCAACAGCGTGGGTGTGATGAAGACGACCAGTTCGCTGCTCTGGTCGTCGTTCGAGCGCGCCTTGAAGAGCCAGCCGAGGATCGGGATGTCGCC
>DASUPA010000291.1:0-4823 GCA_036276335.1 Candidatus Methylomirabilota bacterium
GCCGCCGAGTCGCGCGGGATTTCCTGATATCACCCTCGGCTGCGGTCGAACAATAGAGAAAACTTTTCCAGAAACAGGCACGTGTGGTGGGTGAGTGACGCACGCCCGGCATCGAGTCACCGGAAGGACCGGCGAGCGGTCAGTGTCGCCCTTCGGAGGAGATCTGCGAGGGAATGGAGGCGGCGGCCGGATTCGAACCGGCGCATAACGGATTTGCAGTCCGCTCCCTTAACCACTTGGGTACGCCGCCGTGACGGAGAGATTCAGCTGGAGCGGGAAACGGGATTCGAACCCGCGACCCCGACCTTGGCAAGGTCGTGCTCTACCACTGAGCTATTCCCGCGATCCAGCGAGGGTGAATTGTATCACGGCTTCACCGGGGGGACTTCGCGGAGGGCCGCGGCCGCGTCCTCAGGCGGCACGGGGTTGATGAAGAAGCCGCTGCCCCACTCGTACCCGGCCACCCGCGTGAGCTTCGGAATGATCTCGAGGTGCCAGTGGAAGTGGTCGAGCGGCCCGTCGTGCAGCGGCGCCGTGTGGAGCATGAAGTTGAACGGCGGCGCGCCGAGCACGGCGTCCATGCGCGTCAGGAAGTTCACCACCATCGCCGCCAGGGCGCGGATCTCGTCGACGTCCGACTCCTCGAACGCCGAGCGGTGGCGCTCGGGGAGAATCCAGGTCTCGAACGGAAACCGCGGCGCGAACGGCGACAGGGCCACGAACCCGCCCGCCTCGGCGATCAGGCGCCGCCGGTCGCGCCGCTCCTGTCGCACGACGTCGCACCAGACGCACCGCTCCTTCATCTGCCAGTAGACCGCCGAGCCGGCGAGCTCCTCCGTCACCATGATCGGGATGATCGGCGTGGCGATCAGCTGCGAGTGCGGATGCTCGAGCGACGCCCCGGCCGCCTCCCCGTGATTCTTGAAGACGAGGACGTACTCGAAGCGCGGGTCCTTCTTGAGGTCGACGAGCCGCTCCCGGAAGGCCAGGAACACGTCGGCGACGGCCTCGGGCGCCATGCGCGCCATGGCCGCGTGGTGATCCGGCGTCTCGATGACGACCTCGTGGGCGCCGACGCCGTTCATGCGGTCGTAGAGGCCCTCCCCCGACGGCTCGAGCTCGCCCTCGATGCGCAGCGCGGGAAACTTGTTCGGCACGACACGGTACGACCAGCCCGGAGTGTTCGCCGGCGAGTCGGCGGCCCGCCCGGCCAGGATCTCGGGCGGCGTCCTGTCCTCGCTGCCCGGGCAGAAGACGCACGGGCCGCCGCGCGCGCGCACCGGCTCGGTGTTGAAGTCGGACGGCCGGCGCGCGCGCTCCGTGGAGATGATGACCCAGCGGCCCACCACGGGATCCTTCCGCAGCTCAGGCACGGCGGCCTCCGGTGGCGGCGTCCTCGCGCGTGGCGACGCGACCGAGGAGCGACGCGAGCGCCTCTGCGGGCGCCTTCTGGTCGAATAGCACGGCGGCGACCTCGCCGCAGATCGGCATCGAGACGTCGCGGGCGGCGGCCAGGGTCAGCGCCGTACGGACGGTCGGCACTCCCTCGGCGACCATGCGGCTGCTGGCGGCCACGCTCGCGGGAGAGTCGCCGCGGGCCAGCGCCATGCCGAGGGCGCGGTTTCGCGACAGCGTCCCCGTCGCCGTGAGCACCAGGTCCCCCACCCCGGCCAGGCCTGCCAGCGTGGCCGGCTCGCCTCCGAGCGCGACCGCCAGCCGCGTCATCTCGGCCAGGCCGCGCGTCACGAGCGCCGCCCGCGCGTTTTCGCCCAGGCCGAGGCCGTCGGCGATCCCGGTCGCGATGGCCATGACGTTCTTCAGCGCGCCGCCCGCCTCCACGCCGATCACGTCGCGGTTGGTGTAGAGCCGGAGCTCGCGCGAGCCCAGGCGCTTCTGGAGGTCGGTCGCGAGCGCCTCGTCGCCCGACGCGATCACGGCGGCCGTCGGCCGCCCCATCGCGACCTCGCGCGCGAACGTCGGGCCCGACAGCACCGCGACCGGCGCCGCCGGAAACCGCTCGCGCACCAGCTCGCTCATCCGGAGGTGCCGCGTCGGGTCGAAGCCCTTCGTCGCCGAGACGAGGGCGGCGCCCGGCAAGGGTCGCAGCCGCGCGAGCGTGACGCCGAAGAACTCGGACGGCACCGCGAGGACGATGATGTCAGCGTCGTCGATCGCCGCGGCCGCGTCGGCGGTCGCCTGGACCAGGGCCGGCACCTCCAGATCGGTCAGGTACCAGGGATTCCGCCGTCGTGCCGTGATCGCCTCGGCGAGCTGCGGTGACCGCGCGCAGAGGCGCACCGCGGAGCCGTTGCGGGCCAGGTGGATCGCCAGCGCCGTGCCCCAGCTGCCCGCGCCGACGATCGCGATCACGGCCGCAAGCCCTCCTCCGCCGTGGGCGGGCGCCGCTCGCCCAGGCGTCGCTCGGTCCCCGCCCGGAGCCGCGCGATGTTCTCGCGGTGGCGGACGATGACGATCGCGGCGACCGCGAACGCGCCGAGGACGGACGGACGCGGCGCCCCGAGCGCCCAGGCGCCGAACGGCACGCAGGCCGCGGCCAGCAGCGAGGCGAGGGAGACGAACCGCGTCGTCATGGCCACCGCCAGGAACACCGGGACGGCCGCCAGCGTCGCCAGCGGCGCCAGGCGGAGCAGCGCGCCGAGCCCGGTGGCGACGCCCTTGCCGCCGCGGAACAGGAGGAACACGGACCAGCAGTTGCCCACGACGGCCGCCACCGCGCCGGCGGCGGTGATCCCGGGGTCGCCGCCGCCGAGGTACGAGGCGAGCACGACCGCCGCGTACCCCTTGACGATGTCGCCGACGAGCGTGGCGATCGCGGGCAGGCGGCCGGCCGTCCGGAGGACGTTGGTGGCGCCGATGTTCCCGCTGCCGCGTCGCCGGATGTCGCCGACGCCGACCGCGCGGGCGACGAGAAAGCCGATCGGCACGGCGCCCACGAGGTAGGCGGCCGCGACGGGCAGGAGACTCACGACCAGCGTTCTTCGTCCGGCACGATGGCCCGGTAGTCCGCCTTGCGGAAGAAGCGATAGAAGTAGTCGATCGCGGACACGACCGTCAGCGCCACCGCCACCCACAGCACGCCGGTCGCGAGGGCGTGGAACCCGGGGGCCACCATGCCTTTCTCGAGAATCAGCAGGGTGACGGCGACGTACTGGCTGACGGTCTTCCACTTCGCCAGCCGCGACGCGGGGACGATCACCCCGTGGCCCGCCGACACGGCGCGCAGGCCGGTCACCGCGAGCTCGCGGCCGATGATGACGACCACGATCCACGCGGAGATCTTGTCGATCGTCAGCAGCGACACCAGCGCGGCCGCCACCAGCAGCTTGTCGGCGATGGGATCGAGGAGGGTGCCGAGCGTCGTGACCTGGTTCCGCCGGCGCGCGACCACGCCGTCCAGCCAGTCGGTGAAGGCGGCGGCGGTGAAGATGGCCGCCGCGATGAGCGCGTGCACCCGCGACGACGAGATGAGAAAGAGGATCAGCAGCGGCACTGCGACGATCCGGGTGATCGTCAGCCCGATCGGTAGATTCACGCCTCGTCCTCGCTCGATCGAGAAATGGGCGCGGTCATTATCGGTGTGCCGCGACGACCTTGTCAATGTTCCGGCGGTACACGGGCACGAGCGCGCGCGTGTCGAGCGCGAGGCACGCCGCGAGGTCGCGGCCGCGCCCGACGGCGGCCAGGTGCCGCGCCCACGGCGAGTCCTGGGCCAGGCGCCCGATCTCCTTGCCGTACGGACGCGCCGCGCCCATCGCGCGCTCGGCCTCCGTCGCCGGGGTCGCCGCGGGGTCCGCGGCCGTGAGCCGCTCGGCGAGCATGCCGGCGCACACGTAGTCCTCCAGCGAGCGCGCGCCGCGCTCGCCGGCGCACAGGAGGAGCACGTCCCGTCCCTCCGCGAGCGCCCAGGCGGCGGCCGCCGCCTGGTTGACGAACGCGGCGACGCCGACGGCGGCGGCCCCGCGCGCGGCGACGAGCGCGCGTGTCCCGTTGCTGGTCGTCATGACCACGGTGCGCGCGCCCACGCGGCCGCGCGTGAACTCCAGCGGCGAGTTGCCGAGGTCGAACCCGGCGAGCGGCTCGCCGCGCCGCTCACCGGCGATCAGCGCGCCGCCCAGCTCGGCGGCGCGCCGCCGGGCCTCCTCGGGGCTCGCCACCGGCACGATTGCCTCGCAGCCGTTGGCGAGCGCGGTGACGATGCTGGTCGAGGCGCGGAGCACGTCGATGACGAGCACCGTGGACGCCGCCACCGAGGCCGGGTCGAGGCCATCGGGTGTGGCCGCGACGTCGATGCGCACTCTCAGGCCCGGCGGTCGCGCAGCGAGCGGATCCTCAGCCGCAGGGCGTTCAGGTTGATGAACCCCTCGGCGTCGCGCTGGCGGTAGACGCTGTCGGCCTCGAAGGTCGCGAAGTCGGTGCGGTACAGGGAGCGCGGCGAGCGGCGCCCCGTCACCGTCACGTTGCCCTTGTAGAGCCTGAGCCGAACGGTGCCGGTCACGTCCTGCTGGCACTCGTCCATGAAGGTCTGCAGCGCGCGGCGCTCCGGCGCGAACCAGAAGCCGTAGTAGATCATCTCGGCGTACCGGGGAACGAGCGCGTCCCGCAGGTGCAGGACCTCGCGATCGAGCGTGAGGGATTCGAGCGCCCGTCGTGCCACGTGGAGGATGGTGCCGCCCGGCGTCTCGTACACGCCGCGGGACTTCATCCCGACGTAGCGGTTCTCGACAAGATCCACGCGGCCGATGCCGTGCTCGCCGCCGATGCGGTTCAGGTGGGTCAGGAGATCCACCGGCCCGCGCGGCCGC
>DASUPA010000292.1:0-2761 GCA_036276335.1 Candidatus Methylomirabilota bacterium
CGCCGCACGCCGCCGCCGGCGGCGCCGCGCGGCGAGGTCGTGCTCTTCCACGACACGTTCGTCAACTACAACGCGCCCGGCATCGGCGAGGCGGCCGTGGAGCTGCTCGAGACGGGCGGCTATCGGGTGGTGCTGGTGGACCGCAAGTGCTGCGGGCGGCCGATGATCTCCAAGGGCATGCTGGCCGAGGCGCGCGAGCACGCGCGGTACAACGTGGCGCGACTGTACCCGTACGCCGCGCGCGGCGTGGCCATCGTCGGGCTCGAGCCGTCGTGCCTGCTCACCCTGCGCGACGAGTGGGTCGACCTCCTGCGCACCGAGGAGGCGCGGACGGTGGCGCGCCAGAGCGCGCTGCTGGAGCAGTTCCTCCTGCACGAGCGGGAGCGCGGGCTCACCCTGCCCTTCGACGGGCGCCGGCGCCCCGCGCTGCTGCACGGCCACTGCCACCAGAAGGCGCTCGTCGGCACCGCGCCCACCGTGGCCGCGCTGACGTGGGCCGGGTACGAGGTGAGCGAGGTGGACTCGGGCTGCTGCGGAATGGCGGGCTCCTTCGGGTTCGAGCGCGAGCACTACGACATCTCGGTCGCGCTCGGCAACCGCCGCCTGGCGCCGGCCGTGAAGGCCGCCGGCGCGGAGACGGAGGTCATCGCACCCGGGATCTCGTGCCGTCAGCAGATCGAGCATCTCGCCGGCCGGCGCGCCCGGCACCCCGCCGAGGCGCTCCGGCAGGCGCTCGCGCGCTGACCGCGCTCCTCGTCGCCCTCGCCATCGTCTTCGCGTCCTTCGTCAAGGGCGCCATCGCCTTCGGCTTCCCGCTGGTGGCGACGCCGCTGCTGGCGCTCGTCGTCGACGTGAAGACCGGGGTGGCGCTGTCGATCCTGCCGAACATCGTGATGGACGCGATCCAGACCGGGCGGCGCGGCCTCCTCGTGTCCACGGCGCGGCGCGTCGGCGTGCTGCTCGGCTTCGGCTTCGTCGGCACCGTGCTCGGCACGCGCTCGCTCGTGCTGCTGGCCCCGAGCGTGGCGCTGGGTCTGCTCGGGCTCTTCGTCCTCGCCTTCGTGGCGCTGAACGCGAGCGGGCTCCGGGTCCAGGTGCCCGCGCGCTGGGAGTCGTGGCTGTCGCCGCCCGTGGGGCTCGCGGCCGGCTTCCTGGGCGGCATCACGAACGTGCCCGGCACCCTGCTGGTCATCTACTTCCACGCGCTCGGCATGGACAAGTACGAGTTCGTCCGCTCGGTGGCGCTGTGCTTCATGACCTACAAGCTGATCCAGCTGGGGGCGGTGAGCTACTACGGGCTCCTGACGTGGCCGCTGCTGGGCGCCTCGGCCGCGCTCACGGCCGGCGGGCTCGGCGCCTTCTGGCTCGGGCTCCGCGTCCAGGATGCGCTGCCCGAGCGGACCTTCAATCGCGCCGTGCTCGTCTTCCTCGCGATCCTCGGGCTCTCGCTGGTCGCCCGCAGCATCTGGACGTGACCGGGGCCCGGCTCAGGCGTTCAGGGAGCCGAAGATCCGCCGCGTCAGCTCCTCGTGGTCCTCGAGGTTGTGAGGGAAGAGCTCGAAGTCCTTCACCTGGATGAGGTCGATCGTGCACGACTCGCCCGGGCGCAGGGTCTCGAAGGGGACCGCCTGGAAGCAGGAGCGGCCCGCCTCCGGGCGCTCGGTGACGAGGACGAAGCAGAGGGTGGGCCAGTGACGGCGCATCATCTGGAAGATCGAGCGATCCCCGCGCTGGTTCTCGACCGAGATGAACTGCTCGGCCGAGGCGCGGTACTTCACCGCGATGAGGTAGGAGCGGTCCTCGCCGTCGACGCGCTGGGACACGCGGAACGCCGGCGAGAAGTCCTCCCGCCCGAAGCGGAGGAGCGCCTGGTCGGTCTTGTAGTGCGCGACGTCATAGCGCGCCCGACGGAAGATCGACTCCACGAGAGCCTCGGCGATCCGGCCCTTGGTCTCCAGAAGGTCCATCGGGCCTCCTCAATGGCTCTGAAACCCGCGCCAAAAAAGCGCTATTGGCATAGTATCATCCGGCCGATCCGACCCGAACAAATGAGGAGGCACCATGAGCGCGAGCGATGCACACGTGAGCCGCCGGCAGGTCCTCGCGGCGGGAACCGCCTTTACTGGCTATGCCTTGGCTGCGGATACCGTTCTGGCACAGGCGATCAAGACCGACACGACCGGTCTGGCGGCCGGGGATTTCACCGTGCCCGTGTCCGGCTTCAACGTGCCCGTCTACGAGGCGCGGCCGGCGAGCGGCCAGAACCATCCGATCGTGCTGGTCATCTCGGAGATCTGGGGCATTCACGAATACATCAAGGACACCGCCCGGCGGTTCGCCAAGCTCGGCTATCATGCCGTGGCGCCGGAGCTGTTCGCGCGCGCCGGCGGCGTCGCCCACCTGACGGGTGTCCAGGAGATCCTGAAGATCGTGTTCTCGCAGTCGCTCGAGCAGACGCTCGGCGACCTGAAGGCCGCGGTCGACTGGGCCAAGGCGCGCCCCGGCGCTGGCGCGGACCGGGTGGGCGTCACCGGCTTCTGCTGGGGCGGGTCGACGGCGATTCAGGTGGCCGCGACGAATCCCGACGTGGACGCCGCGGTCGTCTGGTACGGGCCGGTCGGCCGCCCCTACGAGACGGCCAGGGGCAAGGTGACGGCGTTCGACGTCGCGAAGGACATCAAGATCCCGTTCCTCGGGCTCTTCGGCGAGACGGACAAGAACCCGCCGCCGGAGGACGCGAAGAAGCTCGGCGAGATGATCA
>DASUPA010000293.1:0-6893 GCA_036276335.1 Candidatus Methylomirabilota bacterium
GCGCGATCGGCTTGCCGAACGTCGAGCGCTGCTGGCTGTAGCGCAGCGCCGCCTCGAACGCCGCCTGGGCGATGCCGACGGCGGCAGCCGCCACGCCGAGCGTGGCCGCGCGCCGTGCGGGCGCCTCGCCGCCCGCGACGAGGGAATCACGGCCGATCCGGAGGCCGTCCAGCGCCAGCGTGCGGAGGGCCAGGCCGCGCAGTCCCAGGGTGGTCACGGGCTCGCGCAGCCCGACGTCCGCGCGCGCGAGCACCGCCACGGCGCCGCCCGCGACGGCGACGGGCACGACGAACACGCCGACGGCATCGGTGGCGGGCGCGAGCGCCACGCCGTCCAGCCTCCAGCCGTCCCCGTCGGCCGCGGCCGCGAGCGGCGGCGCGTCCACGAGGGCGGCCACGCCCTCGCCGCGAGCGAGGCGGGGCAGCCAGCGCTGCCGCTGCGCGGGCGTCGCGGCCTCGAACGCCGCACTGGCGGCGAGGTGCCCCGCCACGAGCGCGCCCAGCGAGCCGGACGCCCGCGCCAGCTCCTCCACGAGCAGGGTGATCGTGCGCGCATCCAGGCCGAGCCCTCCGAGCTCCGGCGGGATCGCCGCGCCCAGCACGCCCAGCTCGCCGAGGGCCCGGACGGCGGCCGCGAGCCGCCGGGGATCGGCGTCGAGCTCCGGCGCGATCGGCGCGATCTCCTTCTCGGCGACGAGCCGCACCGCGAGCACCATCTCCCGCGTGGCGTCGGCCTCGCCCTGGCGCGAGACGAGGGCGCCGAGGCGCTCGCCGTACCGATCGACGAGGTTGCGGGCGACGATCGTCCGCTGGATCTCGTTGGTGCCCTCGCCGATGATCATGAGCGGCGTGTCGCGATAGTGCCGCTCGAGCGGACGGTCGGCGCGGAGCCCGGCGGCGCCGCCGAGCCGCAGCGCGCTCGCGGCGACCGCGTGGGCCGTCTCGGAGGCGTAGAGCTTGGCCATCCCGGCCTCGAGGTCGCAGCGCTCGCCGCGGTCCTTCATCCCCGCCGCCCAGGCGGTGAGCAGCCGCGCGGCGGCGACGCCGGCGGCCATGTCGGCCAGGGCCGGCGCGGCCTCCGACCCGCCGACGGCGCGGCGCGCGTCGTCGTACGCGGCCTGCGCGACGCCGACGGCGCGCGCGGCGATGTTGATCCGCCCCGTCTCGAGCCCGCTCATCACCTGGGCGAAGCCGCGGCCCTCGACGCCGCCGACGAGGTTGCCCGCGGGGCAGCGGAAGTCCTCGAAGAGGAGCTCGGCGGTGTCCACGCCCTTGTAGCCGAGCTTGCCGATCGACTTGACGACGTGCAGCCCGGGCGCGCCCTTCTCGACGATGAAGCACGACATGCCCCGGTGACGGGGCCGCGCCGCGGGGTCGGTGACGGCGAGCAGCGCGAAGGTGTTGCCCTCGCGCCCGTTGGTCACGAACATCTTCGTGCCGGCGATGACGTAGTCGTCCCCGGCGCGCCGCGCCGCGGTGCGGATGGCCTGCACGTCCGAGCCCGCGTGCGGCTCGGTCAGGCAGAGGCCGCCGCGGGCCTCGCCGCTCGCGAAGCGGGGCAGGAGCCGGCGCTTCTGCTCGTCGGTGCCGTGGTGGAGGACGATGAGTGCGGCCATGGTGTGGCTGTTGATCACGCCGGCCAGCGACATGAACCCCCGGCAGAGCTCCTCGACGACGCGGGCGTACGTCGTCACGTCGAGACCCAGGCCGCCGTAGGCCACGGGCACGAGCGCGCCGAAGAGGCCGAGCCGTCGCATCCCGGCGACCAGCGCGTGCGGGTAGGCGTCGGCGTGCTCGAGCGCCGGCGCCGCCGGCCGTACCTCGGCCTCGACGAACGCGCGGACGGCGGCCACGATGGGCGTTGCGGAGTCCACGACGAGGGCGATAGTACAATGAAAGACGATGCCTCTCGACGATGTGGTCCTCTCGCTGCAGCGTCTCGTCGATCGGTTCATCCGCCGCGCCCGACTCGGCCCGCCTCCCGCGGCCGGCGCGCGCCGGCTGCTCATCGTCCAGATCGACGGGCTGTCTCGCTCCGTCCTGGAGCAGGGGCTGGCGGAGGGGCGGATGCCGTTCCTGCGACGGCTGCTGAAGCGCGGGGATCTCCAGCTCCGGCCGATGGCGGTCGGCATGCCGACCTCGACGCCGGCCTTCCAGATGGCCGCCATGTACGGCGTCCGGCCCGACATCCCGGGCTTCCACTTCCACGACAAGCGCCGCCGCGAGGATGTCTACTTCCCCCGGGCGGGCGACGCCGCGCGCGTCGAGGCGGAGCAGGCGGGCGGCCGGCGCGGCATCGTCGCCGGCGGCAGCAGCTACGGCTGCGTCTTCACGGGCGGCGCGACCGACAGCCTCTTCAGCTTCGCAAGGATCAAGCGGCCGACGGGCACGGGCCTCGTCCGGGCCGTCGCGAACTTCATCGTGCTCACCTGGGTCGCGGTGAAGGCGCTGACCCTCACCGCCGTCGAGCTCGGCCGGGCGATCCTGCGCCTGATCGCCGACCCGGTGGCCGAGTGGCGACGCGGCTTCAAGTCACTGGCGATCAAGATCGGGATCTCGGTGTGGATCCGGCAGCTCTTCAACCTGGCGGTCTCCCGCGACCTCTACCGCGGCGTGCCGGCGATCTACGTCAACTACCTCGACTACGACGTCTTCGCGCACGCGTACGGGCCGCGCCACCGGCGGGCGCTGCGCG
Organism: Candidatus Methylomirabilota bacterium; assembly: GCA_036276335.1. Taxonomy (GTDB): domain Bacteria; phylum Methylomirabilota; class Methylomirabilia; order Rokubacteriales; family CSP1-6; genus AR12. Next base: position 2,695 of record DASUPA010000293.1, read on the forward strand.
CGCTGCGCCGCGTGGACCGCTCGCTCCGCCAGCTGTGGCGCGTGTGCCGCCGGGTGCCCGAGCACCGGTACGACATCTACGTGCTGTCCGATCACGGCCAGGCGCACTGCACCCCGTTCGAGAAGCTCCGCGACGGCCGACGGATCGAGCGCGTGCTGTTCGACGAGGTCTTCAAGGACGCGGGGGTCCGCGAGGTGACGCCCGCGCGGCCCTCGGGGCGGCGCCGGCTGGCGAGCGGCATCAAGGCGTATCGCAGCGGCCGCGCGCCCGGCGTGTTCCAGCGCTTCTTCAACTACCTCGAAGACGACTTTCCCTGGGTGCTGGGCGAGCTGCGGGAGGCGCGCGAGCAGCACGACGTGCGCGTGATCGCGGCCGGTCCGAACGCGTTCGTCTACTTCATCGACGAGCCGCAGCCCCTGACGATCCAGCAGATCGAGGACCGCTGGCCGGGGCTCGGGGAGTCGCTCTCCCGCTCCGTGGGCGTCGGCTACGTCCTCGCGCGCTCGACCGAGGGCCCCGTGTGCTTCTGGCGCGGCAAGCGGTACCGGATCGGGGACGCCGAGGCCGGGCCGTTCGCCGACCGCGAGGACGCCGCCATCGTCGTGGCCGGGATCGTGGACCTGATGGCGATGCCGAGCGCGGGCGACCTCGTGCTGTACGGGATCGACGCCGTCGGCGGCCACGTCTCCTACATCGCGGAGACCGGCGCCCACGCCGGCCCGTCGGCGGAGGAGCTCCACACCTTCCTCATCGGCCCCGGCGGCGCCCCGCTCCCGGACGCGATCCGGCATCCGGTCGAGCTCTACCCGTACTTCATGACGTACCAGGAGAGGCACCGAACGGCCGCGTGACACCCATCACCGTCGTGAGCTACAACATCCATCGCGGCGTCGGCCTCGATCGCCGCCGCGACCTCGACCGCATCGCCGCGGTCATCGCGGAGACGCAGGCCGACATCGTCGGCCTGCAGGAGGTCATCCGCGACAACGGCCGCCCGGACGCCGACCAGGCCGCGTACCTGGCCGCCCGCCTCGGCATGGCGCTCGTCATGGGCGAGACGCGCGCGCACGGCAGCGGCACCTACGGCAACGCCGTGCTCACGCGGCTGCCCGTGATCGCGTCCACGCGCTGCGACCTGAGCTGCGGCCTGCGCGAGCCGCGCGGCGCCCTCCGGGTCGATCTCGACGTCGGCGACACCGCGCTGCACATCTTCAACTGCCACTTCGGGCTCGCGTTCCGCGAGCGCCGGGCACAGCTCGACCTGCTCGCGCGGTTCATCCGCGACGCCACCTGCGCGGGGCCCCGCGTCGTGATGGGCGACTTCAACGAGTGGCATCGCGGCCCGGTGACGCGCAGCCTGAGGCTCGAGTTCTCGTCCCCGATGCGCCGGATGCGCCGCACGCACCCCGCGATGTTCCCGCTGTTCCGGCTCGACCGGATCTACTGGGACGTCGAGCTGCAGGGCGAGGAGTTCCTCGTCCACCGCACGCGGCTGGCCCGGATGGCGTCGGACCATCTGCCCGTGGTGGCGCGCCTGCGCGTCCGGCGCCGCCCGGTCGCCGTGACCCCCTACGTGACGGGCGACGCGCTGCCGCCGGCCGAGTAGCGCCTGGACGTCGTCGCCCCGGCTCCGGAGCCGGCCGCGGGCGCGCCCCCGGCGCCGCCGCGGCATCCCTGGCGGGCCGCGCTGGTCACGACCGCCGCCGTCGTCGTCCTGGCGACCTTCCTGGCCCTGGTGGCGCGCGTGCACCTCACGAGCGACCGACTGGAGTCCTCGAGCGACCCGGCGCGCGCGCTGGCCGCGATCGTCGAGCGCACGATGGACCTGGACGGCGCGCTGGCCGAGGCGCTGCCGCTCGAGCGGCGGCTCTACGCGCTGACGCTCGCCGACGGCGGCGGCTCGCTGGAGCAGGCGATCGGGTGGTACGAGGAGCTGTCGGTCTCCGCCGCCTCCGACGTCTTCGTCGACTTCCAGCTCGCCATCCTGCGCGGCGAGGCGGGACGACTCGGCGAGGTCCAGGACGCCGTCGCCGACTGGGACGCGCGCGGCGACGTCCGCCTGGCGGAGGTGATGGCGGCCGCCTACCTGTCCGCGCCCGTGGAGCCCGGGTGGCCGGCGCGCCAGACCGTCGAGCGTCTCCTCGACCCGGGGTGGTTCCACGACCGGCTCGCGCTCCGCCTGGCCGCGCGCGCGGGCGACGGCGCCTGGCTCGGCGACACCGAGGCGGCGACGCGTGCGCGCATCGAGCCGCTCCTCCGCGTGATCCGCGTCTTCGCCGGAAGCGAGCTCGTGCTGATCGCGCTCGGCCTGCTGGCGGCGCTGTCGCTCCTCCGCCCGCGGAGCTCGCGGGTGGCGGCCGCGCCGCTGCCGCCGCCGTGGCGCGGGCGCGACGGGCTCCTGGTCCTGGTGCGGGGCGCCGCGGGCGGGATCCTCGTCACGACGGCGCTGCTCGGCCTCGGCGCGTGGACGGAGCGGGGGAGCGCGCTCGTCGAGGGCCTGAGCCTGCCGCTGATGTACGTGCCGGTGCTGCTTCTCGCGAGCCGCCGCCTGCTCGCGCCCGCGGGCATCGGCCTGGTGCGCGGCTTCGGGCTCCGGCCGCATCCGGGCGGCTGGGGGCCGCTGGCCCGCGTGACGGCGCTGGTGATCTCCGGCGGCATCGGCATCGACATCGTCCTCGGCCTGGTCACCGAGGCCGCCGACGTGCCGGCGCACTGGACGGAGTGGTTCGACGAGGACCTCGCCTGGGGGTCGTCCGAGGTCGTGGTGGCGAGCCTCCTGGGGACGATCGTCTTCGCGCCCGTGCTCGAGGAGATCGTCTTCCGCGGCCTGCTCTACGGCACGCTGCGCCGGCGGCTCGGGTGGCCGGCGGCGGCGGTGCTGGCCGCCGCCGTCTTCGCCGCCGCGCACGGCTACGGCGTGGCCGGCTTCGGCAGCGTGTTCGCGAGCGGGCTCATGTGGTCCGTCGCGTACGAGAAGACGGGGAGCCTGCTGCCCGGGATGGCGGCGCACGCCGCGAACAACGTCTCGGCGGCGTGCGCCGTCCTGGCCCTGCTGCGGCTCTGACTACGCCGTGACGCCGGCGCGGCTCACTGCCAGCGGACCTGGACCTTCACCTTCGGGTACTCGGGCGACTTCCCCTCGAGGTCGACCAGGCGCATCGTGCCGTCCGACGACTCCATGAGCAGGTTGCCGTTGGAGAAGTAGACGATCTTGCCCCAGCTCCGCGGCAGCGACACCTCGTACTTCGGTGTCGCCGTCTGCGCCTCCGCGGCCGGCGGCGCCAGGCGACCGAGCCAGGCGTGTGCGGCCAGGCCCGTGAGGGCGAGGGCGATGACGGTCAGGACGAGCTTGGTGTAACGGTCCAGGTGCATGCGATCTCCTTGCGGTTGGGCGGGAGCGTCCGGCGCTAGACACGGCCCGCCAGGTCGACGGCGGCGAGGAAGAGCGTGGCGGCGCCGTGCTCGATGTCGTCCATCCCGGTGAACTCTTCCTCGCAGTGGCTCCGGCCGTCCCGGGACGGCACGAAGATCATTCCGGCCGGTCCGATGGCGGCCATGTACTGCGCGTCGTGGCCGGCGCCGGACAGGATGTGGCGGTAGCGCGCGCCGCTGGCCTTCGCCGCGCGCTCCACGGCCGCGACGACGTCGGGCGCGAACGGCGTGTACGGCACCCGCCAGTAGTGCTCGAGCGTGCCGCGCACGCCCTCGCGCTCGCACGCCTCCCGGACGACGCGGTCCAGCAGGGGACGCGCGCGGTCGAGCGTCTCGTCGCGCGGATCGCGCATGTCGATGGAGAGGGTCACCGCGCCGGGGATCGCGTTGACGATGTTCGGCCGCACGGTCAGGTTGCCGACGGTCGTCACGAGGTCCCCGCCGAGCTCGCGGGCGATGCACCGCACGCCCGTCACGACCTCGGCCGCCGCCACGAGCGCGTCGTGGCGGATGCGCATCGGCGTCGGGCCCGCGTGGTCCTGCACGCCCTCGATCGTCAGCCGCGACCAGGCGATGGCCACGATGCCGTCCACGACCCCGACCGCCAGTCCTTCCTCCTCGAGGCGGGGTCCCTGCTCGATGTGGAGCTCGAGGTAGGCGCGGAACGGCCGCGGCACGCACGGCTCGGCGCCGAGGTAGCCGATGCGCTCCAGCTCGTCCACCAGCCGGAGGCCGTCCTTGTCACGGGCGTTGTAGGCGTCCTCGAG
>DASUPA010000294.1:0-4494 GCA_036276335.1 Candidatus Methylomirabilota bacterium
ACCGCGCTCTCGATCTCCGAGCCCGGCGCCGGCTCGGACGCGGCCGGCATGACGACGACCGCGGTCCGCCGCGGCGACCGCTACGTCCTGAACGGCACCAAGATGTGGGTCACGAACGGCAGCCACGCCTCGGTGCTGACGCTCTTCGCCACCGTGGATCGCGGTCGCGGCCACAAGGGGGTCACCGCGTTCCTGGTGGAGCCCACGTTTCCCGGCTTCGCGCTCGGCAAGCTCGAGCGCAAGATGGGCATTCGCGGCTCGCCGACGGTGGCCCTGCACCTGACCGACTGCGAGGTGCCCGTGGAGAACCGCCTCGGCGGCGAGGGCGAGGGCTTCCGCGTCGCGCTCGGCGCGCTGGACCGCTCGCGCCCCGCCGTCGGCGCCCAGGCGGTCGGCATCGCGCAGGCGGCGCTCGACGCCTCGCTCGCCTACGCGCGCGAGCGGCAGCAGTTCGGACAGCCCATCGCCGCCTTCCAGGGGATCCAGTTCATGCTGGCCGACATGGCCATGCAGGTGCACGCCTCGCGGCTGATGGTGCGCCACGCCGCGGCGCTGGTGGACCGGGGCGTGGGCGCGACGGCCTTCGAGTCGTCGATGGCCAAGTGCTTCGCCGGCGACGCCGCCATGAAGGTCACCACCGACGCCGTCCAGATCTTCGGCGGGTACGGCTACACGCGGGAGTACCCCGTGGAGCGGCTCATGCGCGACGCGAAGATCACGCAGATCTACGAGGGCACCAACCAGATCCAGCGCACCGTGATCGCGCGCGAGCTCGGCGCCCCGCGGCGCTGATGGACGCGGCGCGCGCGCTCCAGGACTTCCTCGCCACGCTGAGCGCCGAGCGCAACGCCTCGCGGCACACGCTCGACGCCTACCGGCGCGACCTCGCGGACTTCTTCGCGCTGCTCGGGCGGCGCCGGGTCACGGCCGCCGCGGCCGGGCCCGACGACGTGGTGGCGTGGATTGAGAGCCAGCGCAAGGCGGGGCGCAAGGCCTCCACCATCGCGCGCCGGATGGCGGCGCTCCGCGGCTTCTACGGGCACTGCGTGCGCGAGCGGCTGCTGGCGCGCGACCCCACGGAGCACGTCGAGCAGCCGCGCCTGTCGCGCCCGCTGCCGAAGACCCTCTCGCGCGAGGCGGTGGCGGCGCTCGTCGAGGCGCCGGACGTGACGACTCCCCGCGGCCTGCGCGACCGCACCATGCTCGAGCTGCTCTACGCGAGCGGCCTGCGCGCCAGCGAGTGCCTGACCCTCCGCCTGGGCGACGTCAACCGGAGCGCCGGGTACGTGCAGTGCATGGGCAAGGGCCGCAAGGAGCGGCTGGTGCCGATCGGCGCCGAGGCGCTCGCCTGGCTCGACCGCTACCTGACCGTGGCCCGGCCGAGCCTGCTCGGCCCGGGCCGGGAGTCGCCGTGGCTGTTCGTGAACCCGCGCGGGCGCCCGCTGTCGCGGCAGTCGCTCTGGCAGACCGTGCTGCGCGCCGCCCGGCGCGCCGGCGTGCGCCAGCGGGTGTCGCCGCACACCCTGCGGCACTGCTTCGCGAGCCACCTGCTGGAGGGCGGCGCGGACCTGCGCGCCGTCCAGACGATGCTCGGGCACGCCGACATCGCGACCACGCAGATCTACACGCACCTGCCGTCCGCCGCGATCCGCCGGATGTACGACCGGTTCCACCCGCGGGCGGCCGCCAGCCCCGGCCGTGATTGACGTAATCCTGCCCGGATGATAGATGTCTAGACAACCTCAGTCGGGGAGGACGGCCGTGAACTACCGTCCGGGTATTCCACGCTATCTGCAGATCGCCGACGCGATCCGCCACGACCTCCGCGGGGACGGCGAGCGCATCGACTCCGAGCACGCCCTGTGCGCGCGCTTCAAGGTCAGCCGGCCCACCATCCGGCAGGCCCTGGACGTGCTCGTGCAGGAGGGCCGGCTGTACCGCCACGCCGGCCGCGGGACCTTCAGCACCGCCGCCCCGGGCGGCGACTCGCGCCTGCGCGTGATCGGCTCCGTCGACGACATGATCGCCCTCGGCGACGAGACGTGGTTCAAGCTGCTCTCGCACGAGACGGTGCCGGTGCCCGCGAACATCGCCCAGGCGCTGCGGCTGCCGCCCGGGTCGACCGCCTCGCGAATCATCGGGGTGCGCCACGCCGACAGCGGGCCGTTCCAGCACGTCACCGCGTGGCTGCCGAGCGCCCTCACCGCCAAGCTCTCGGACGAGGACCTGTCCAAGACCTCGCTGATCGCCGCCATCGAGCGGGATCTCAAGATGCCGATCAAGACCCTCGAGCAGGTGACCGACGCCGTGCTGGCGCCGCGGCAGGTCGCCGAGCTGCTGCAGGTGCGTCCCCGCGCGCCGCTGCTGATGTTCGAGCGGACGTACTTCGCGGCCAACGGGGAGGCGGTCGAGCACGCCGTGTCGTACCAGACGGGCCGGCGCTACCCGTACCGCGTGGTCCTGTCCCGCGCGGAGCGCCGGACCTGAGCCGATGTCGTACCGGGTGGGGTTCGACGTGGGCGGCACCTTCACCGACTTCGTGCTCCAGTCGCCCGCCGGCGACCTGACCACCGGCAAGCGCCTCACGACGTACCCGGATCCCTCCGAGGCCTGCCTCGCCGGCCTCGACGCCCTCCTGGCGCGCGCCGGCGTCGCCTGGGCCGACGTCGGCCAGGCCGTGCACGGCACCACCCTCGGCTCGAACGTCGTCATCGAGCGCAAGGCCCGCGGCGTCGGGCTGCTCACGACGCGCGGGTTCCGCGACGTGCTCGTCATCGGGCGCGAGAAGCGCTACCAGGTCTACGACTTGCAGATCGAGAAGCCAGCCCCGCTCGTCCCGCGGCGGCTCATCGGCGAGGTGACCGAGCGCGTGCTGGCCGACGGCTCCGTCCGCACGCCGCTCGACGAGGCCGACGCCCGCCGCGCCATCCGCGAGCTGGTCGCGCGCGGCGTCACCACGCTGGCGGTGTGCCTCCTCCACGCCTACCTGAACCCGGCGCACGAGCAGCGCATCGCCGCGCTCGCCGCCGAGGAGGCGCCGGACCTGATCGTCACGCTGTCCCACGAGGTCTCGCCGACCTTCCGCGAGTACGAGCGGACCTCGACGACCGTCGTCAACGCCTACGTGATGACGGCGATCCGCGACTACCTGCGCGGGCTCGGCCGCGCGCTCGGCGCCCGCGGCTATCGCGGGCGGCTCTTCGTCATGCAGTCCTCGGGCGGCATCGCGACGGCGGAGGCGATGGAGCGCTACCCGGTGCGCATGATCGAGTCGGGGCCCGCCGCGGGCGCGCTCATGGCCGCGGCCTACGGCGAGCTCACCGGCCACCGCGACCTCGTCGCCTTCGACATGGGCGGGACCACCGCGAAGCTGGCCCTCATCGAGGCCGGCCGGCCGTTCACGACCACCGCCTTCGAGCTCCATCGCGTCAACAACGCGGCCGGCAGCGGCCTGCCGATGAACATCCAGGCCATCGACCTCGTCGAGATCGGCGCCGGCGGCGGCTCCATCGCGCGCGCGGGGATGGGTGTCATCGCCGTCGGCCCCGAGAGCGCCTCGTCCTCCCCGGGTCCGGCCTGCTACGGCCGCGGCGGCGTCGAGCCGACGGTGACGGACGCGAACCTCGTCCTCGGGTACCTGAACCCCGACGACTTCGCCGGCGGCAGCATGCGGCTCGACGCGCGCGCCGCCGCGGAGGCCATCGAGGCCCGCGTGGCGCGACCGCTCGGTCTCTCGCTCGCCGACGCCGCGTGGGGCGTCCACGCCATCGTCACCACCAACATGGAGCTCGCCACGCGCGTGGTGTCGATCGAGCGGGGCCGCGACCCGCGCGCGCTCACGCTCATCGCGTTCGGCGGCTCCGGCCCCGTGCACGGCTGCCGGCTCGCCCAGGCGCTCGGCATCCCGCGCGTGATCCTGCCCGCCGCGGCCGGGGTGACGGCCGCCATCGGGCTCCTGGCCGCGGAGGTGAAGTTCGACGTCGCGCGCACCTACGTGCGGCGGCTCGACGCGCTCGATCCGCGCGAGCTCGACACGATGTTCGAGGCGCTGGCGGCGCAGGCGACCGCGGTGGTGCGGGAGTCCTCGGTGGCCGGCACCGTGACCCTCACGCGCTCGGTCGACGCCCGGTACGTCGGCCAGGGCTACGAGCTCACCGTCCCGGTGCCGGCCGGCCCGCTCGACGCCGGCGCGCTCGGCCGCGTGCGCGCGTCGTTCGACGAGATCTACGCCGCGCGCTACGGCTACGCGAATCCCGCCGAGGCCGTGGAGACGGTGACGTGGAAGCTCACCGCCGTCGGCGGGGCGCCGCGCGTCGCGCTGGCCAAGGCCGGCGCCGGAGCCGGGGCAGGTCTCAAGGGGAGCCGCCGCGCGTGGTTCCCGGAGTCTGGCGGGTGGACGGACTGCGCGGTGTACGACCGGTACGCGCTGGCGCCCGGCGCGCGGCTCGAGGGGCCGGCGATCGTCGAGGAGCGGGAGTCGACCTCCGTGCTCCC
>DASUPA010000295.1:0-3442 GCA_036276335.1 Candidatus Methylomirabilota bacterium
GCCGCAGCCGGGCTCGTCCACCTCGTCGAGCCAGCCCTCGTCGTCGGGGCCCGCGCAGGCCGCGCAGGGCGTGCTGGTGGACGCCAGCTCCCTCGTCGGCGCGACGGTGCGGTCCCCCGAGGGCAAGGACATCGGCAAGGTCGAGCGCCTGATGGTCGATCCCAAGGATGGTCGTGTCCGCACCGTCGTGATCCAGCAGGGCGGCACGCTCGGCATGGGCGGCAAGAGCGTGTCGATGCCGTGGGAGTCCATGAAGGTCGCGCGCGACGGCGACCGCATCGTCCTCACCGCCGAGCAGCAGATGCTCGACCAGGCCCCGGCCGCCAGCCCGCGCACCGACTCGAAGTCAGAGAAGGACCGGTCGGACTCCGACAAGAAGTAAGCGCTCCGGGCGGAGGTACCCCGATCGCGGGGTATCTCCGCTTGACTCCACCGCGCGGCCCCGCCTACCGTCTGCGTGTGACGACGATCCGCTTCGAGGTCGACGGCCCCGTCGCGCGGGTGACGCTCGACCGCCCCGCCGTCCTCAACGCCGGCAACGCCGAGTGGGTGCGCGATCTCAACGACGTGGTCGCGCGCCTCGAGGCCGCCCCGGCCGCCCGCGTCGTCGTGATCACCGGCGCCGGGCGCGCCTTCTCCACGGGCGTCGATCTCGGCGCGCTGGCCGGCGGCGCCTTCGGCCTGCCGGACTTCGTGGCCTGGGAGGACGCGATGACCGCGCTGGAGCGCATGGACCGCCTGTTCATCGCGGGCATCAACGGCCACTGCCTCGGCGGCGGCCTGCAGCTGGCCCTCGTCTGCGACTATCGCCTCGCGAGCGACACCGCGCTCCTCGGCCTGCCGGCCGTGAAGGAGTGCCTGATCCCGTCGATGGCGCTCTATCGCCTGCCGCGCCTCGTCGGCGCCGCCCGCGCGCGCGAGCTCATCCTGCTCGGCGAGTCGGTCACCGCCGCCGACGCCGAGCGCTACGGCCTCGTGAATCGCGTGGTGGCCGCCGCGGACTTCGCGCGGGCGCTCGACGAGACCACCCGCAAGTTCCTGGCGCTGCCGGCGGCGAGCGTGCGCGCCAGCAAGCGCCTCACCGCGCGCGCCTTCGACGTGGAGTTCGACGCCTTCCGCCGCGAGATGCAGGCGGAGTTCAAGGTCTGCCTGGACTCCGAGGAGCATCGCCGGGCGATGCAGGCCATCCGCTCGCGGCCCGCGCGCTGATCGGCACGGAGAGCCGGCGCGCGGCCACGCGCCGGCTCAGGGCGTCTCGGGCCTCGGGGGCCGGGCCGCGACGCTGGCGATGATGGTCGTGAGCTCGGCCGGGTCGACCGGCTTCGAGACGTGCATGCTGTAGCCGGCGGCCAGCGAGCGCATCCGATCCTGCGTCCGTCCGTAGGCGGTGAGCGCGACGGCGGGCGTCATCCCGCCCTCGTCGGCGCCGAGGGCGCGCACCCGGCGCATCAGCGACAGGCCGTCCTCGCCGGGCATCTCGAGATCCGACACGAGCACGGCCGGCCGCCACGACCGGACGATCTCCAGCGCGGGGGCGGCGGCGGCGCACGTCCGCACCACCGCGCCGGCCGAGGTCAGGATGGCGGTCGCGAGCTCGAGGGCGTCCGGGTCGTCGTCGACGACGAGGACCCGGAGCCCGTCGAGACGGGGGCCCTCGGGCAGCGACTCCGGCCCCGCGGCCGTGGGATGCACACGCGGAGCCGAGCCCGCCGGCACGCCCGCGAGCATGACCGGCAGCTTCACGATGAAGGTGGCGCCCTTTCCCTCGCCGGGACTCTGCGCGACCACGCTGCCGCCGTGCAGCTCGCTCAGGTGCCTGACGAGCGCCAGGCCGAGGCCGAGGCCGCTGTGCGCGCGCGTGCTCGAGCTGTCCGCCTGCCGGAAGCGGTCGAAGACGAAGGGCAGGACCTCCGGCGCGATGCCCTGTCCGGTGTCGCTCACGACGATCTCGACGTGCGAGTTCACGCGCTGCACGTGCACCTGGACCTGGCCGCCTCGCGGTGTGAACTTCACGGCGTTCATGAGCAGGTTCCAGACGACCTGCTGGAGGCGCACCGGGTCCCCGCTGATCGGGCCGGCGCGCGGATCGATCAGCTCCCGCAGCCGCACCTGCTTGGCGGCGGCGGCGGGCCGGACGGCCTCGAGCGCCGCCGTCACCACGGCGCCGAGGTCGACGGCCTGGACGTCGAGGCGCATCTTCCCCGTGATGACGCGCGACACGTCGAGCAGGTCGTCGATGAGCTGGACCTGGGCGCTGGCGTTCCGCACGATCGAGTCGAGCGCGCGCTGCGCCGCCCCGTCGCGAAGCTGGCCGGCCTGCAGCATCCGCGCCCACCCGTAGACCGCGCTGAGCGGCGTGCGCAGCTCGTGCGACAGGATCGCCAGGAACTGGTCCTTCGCGCGGTTGGCGTCCTCCGCCTCGGCCCGGGCGGCCTGCTCGGACGCCAGCAGGGCCGCCCGCTCCGCCTCGACGCGCTTGCGATCGCTGACATCGCGCGAGATCTTCGACGCGCCCACGATGTTTCCGGCCGCGTCGTGGATCGGGGAGACGGTCAGCGAGACGTCGATCGGCTGACCGTCCTTGCGGAGGCGGATGGTCTCGAAGGGCATGAGCGTGGCCCCGTCGCGGAGGCGCCGGCGGATCTCGGCTTCCTCGGCCCGACGCTCGGGCGGAACGATGAGGTCGATGGACCGCCCGATCGCCTCCGCGGCGCTGTACCCGAGCATCTGCGCGGCGGCCGGGTTCCACGACGTGATGACGCCGTCGAGCGTGTAGCCGATGATGGCGTCCGTGGAGGACTGGACGATGGCCGCCAGCTGTCCCTGCGCCTCCTCCCTCGCGCGGACGGCCGCCGCCGCGTCGTCGAGCGCCCGGCTGAGGTCCGCGAGCTCCGCCACGCGCGTGGGCGAGCCGCTCGCCGACCGCTCGCCGCGGCCGACCGCGTTCGCCGCCGCCGCCAGGTGGACGATCGGCGCCGCGATCCTGCGCCCGACGATGAGCGCGGCGCCCGAGGCGAGCGCCCCGGCGATCAGCACGCCGGCGGCCATCGCCCACGTCGTCTGGCGGGCGCCGGCTTCCACCGCCGCCGCCGGAATGCCTATCGCCACCGTCCAGCCGCTGACCGGGGAGCGACTGTAGGGGGTGTAGACGTCGGCGCCCTCGATCGTGCTCCCCAGGAACCACCCCTCGGAGGAGCGAGCGAGCGCCACGCGGAGGCTCTCGGAGGCCGGCTGGCCCACGGTGCGCTCCTGCTCCAGGGTCCGCGCCACGATGCGGTGGTTGGCGTCGAGGACCACGCCCACCCAGTCGCCCGGGAGCCGCTGCGTCGAGAGCAGCACGCTGACCGTCTCGGGACGGACGGCCGCGGACAGCACGTACCTGAGCGCGCCGTTCCGCACGACCGGCACGCGCACGGAGAACTGGTGGGCGCCGGTGACGGAT
>DASUPA010000296.1:0-2939 GCA_036276335.1 Candidatus Methylomirabilota bacterium
GGGCTGGGGACCGACGGCTCCGTGTGCGCCGACAACCAGAACCTCTTCGAGGCGCTGCGGATCGCCTCCGTCGTCAGCACCGTGCGCTTCCCGCACGCCACAGACCGCTGGCTCGACGCCGCGACGGTGTGGGGCTTCGCCACCACCGGCGGCGCGCGCGTGCTGGGCCTCGCGGCCGATCTCGGCGCCGTCGCGCTCGGCCGCAAGGCCGACCTCGTCATGCTGCGCGCGGACTCGATCTTCCTCCGTCCCCTCGCCGACCCGCTGAACGCGCTCGTCTACGCCGAGACGGGCGCGAGCGTGGACACGGTGCTGGTCGACGGCCGGATCGTGCTCGAGGACGGTCGCGTCACCGGCCTGGACGAGGCGAGGATCTATGCGCGTGCGCAGGACGCCGCGGACGGCCAGCGCGCCCGGAGCGCGGAGGCGTGGGCGCTCGCGCAGCGGATCGCGCCCTACGTGGCCGCGGCCTGCCGCGCCGCCGTCGCCACGCCCTTCCCGGTCAACCGCTACGCGGCGTCCTAGAACCGCTCGAAGGCGGCCGGAGCGCGCTCCATCTTCAGCCGCAGGTCGGCCATGAAGACGAGATACGGGTGGGCGCCGAGGGCCACGAGCCGATCGCGGTCGAACGCGACCAGCGCGGCGCGGCTGTCGGGCCCCAGGCCCGCCTCGGTCATGGCGGTCTCGCGGTCGGCCACGAACCGCGACCGGTAAGCGGGCTCGGACTTGAGCCGGAACAGGCAGCGATTCAGCGCGTAGGCCGCGGCGGGCGGAAAGAAGTAATGCGCGTTCATCACACCGGCCACGTCACCATCGCGTTGCCGTGGTGCCACGAGGGCTCGTAGCAGAGCACGTCGGCCCGCGCGTCGCCGACGGCGCCGAGCAGCGTGATCCACGTCCGCAGCTCCACGTTGCCCGCCTTGTCCAGCTCCTCGCCGGTGAGGCGCGCCGTCTCGGCGCCGCGCCCCTCGCGGAGGGCCGCGAGCATCGCGCGGTCCCACTCGAAGTCCGGGGAGGCGTAGCGGTCGGTGCCGGGATAGTGCGACATGCCGCCGGACGCCATCAGCGCCACGCGCTCCGGGCGCGCGTCCAGGATGGCGCGCAGCGCGCGACCCCAGGCGTAGCACCGGCGCGGCGTCGGCTGCGGCGGGAGGTAGACGTTGACGTAGAGCGGCACGATGGGGACCGCGGGGTCGGGCATCGCGAAGTGGAGCGGCACGTAGAACGCGTAGTCGAGCGCGACGTCCTGCGTGAAGAGCAGGTCGAACTCGCGCTCGATCCCCTGCTCGACGATCGCGCGGGCCAGCGGCTCGTGCACCGGGAACCGGTAGTCGTACGGACCGAAGTGGCCGGCCACCGTCTCGCCCACGGCCACCGCGAAGGCGGGCACCGCGTTCAGGAAGAAGCCCTCGACGTGGTCGCCGCCGACGAGGCAGATCGCGTCGAGTCGCGCCTCGGTCAGCAGCCGCTTGACGCGCGCGTAGGCGGCGTGGACGCGCAGGACGAGGTCGCGGTCCTCGGTGTCGGGCCGCATCAGGAGCTGCGGCGTGTGCGGACACGCGACGGCGGCCACGAGCGGCATGGCGCGGAGTGTAGCGCCGCGCGCGCGCCGGCTCAAGGTTGACCGCGCCCGGCGCCTCGCCTACTGTGTGCGCCATGAACCGCCTGCGCCTCGGTCGCCTGGACGTGTCCGCGGTCGTCGAGCGCGCCGGCCCCACCCGGCCCACGTGGCTCCTGCCCGACGCCGCGCCCGAGGCCGTCGAGCGGCATCGCGACTGGCTCGCGCCCCACTTCCTCGACGCCAAGGGGCGCTTCCTCCAGTCCATCCACGCCTTCGTCGTCCGCGCGCCGGGCCTGACCGTGCTCGTCGACACCTGCGTGGGCAACGACAAGGACCGCGGCGGCCGCCAGCCCTTTCACATGATGCGCACGACGTTCCTCGACGACCTTCGCGCGGCCGGTGTCGCCCCCGACGCCGTCGACGTCGTGCTGTGCACGCACCTCCACGTGGACCACGTGGGCTGGAACACGCGGCTGGACGGCGGCCGCTGGGTGCCGACGTTCCCGCGCGCGCGCTACCTGTTCGCCCGGCGCGAGTGGGAGCACTGGTCGAGCGAGGCCGATGCCGATGCCGGGCGCGTGATGGCCGACAGCGTGACGCCGATCGTCGACGCCGGCCTCGCCACCCTGGTCGATGCCGACCACCGCATCTCCGACGAGCTGTGGCTCGAGCCGACGCCCGGCCACACGCCGGGCCACGTGAGCGTCCGGCTCCGCGGCGGCGACGGCGAGGCGGTGATCACCGGCGACCTCATGCATCACCCGATCCAGATGGCCGAGCCGGAGTGGTGCAGCCACTTCGACGTCGATCCGGAGCAGGCGCGCAAGACGCGCCGCGCGTTCTGCGAGCGCTACGCCGACCGCCCCGTGGCCGTGCTCGGCACCCACTTCCACCATCCGACCGCCGGCCGCATCGTGTCCCACGGCCGGGCGTGGCGCTTCGAGGCGCGCGAATGGTGAAGCTGGTGTTCTGCGTCCGGCGCCTGCCGCACCTGTCGCGCGAGGAGTTCCAGACCTACTGGCGCGAGCGGCACGCCCCGCTGGTGCGCGAGGCGGCGGCCACCCTGGCCATCCGGCGCTACGTCCAGGTGCACACGCTCGACAGCCCGCTGAACGAGCGGCTTCGGTCCGGCCGCGGAGCGCCCGAGGAGTACGACGGCGTCGCGGAGCTGTGGTTCGACAGCGTGGAGGCGCTCGTGGCCGCCGGCGGCACGCCGGACGGCCGCGCCGCCGGCCGGCGGCTGGCCGAGGACGAGCGCCGCTTCATCGACCTGGCGCGCTCGCCGCTCTGGCTTGCGCACGACCACGAGGTCGTGTGACATGGCGATCGTCGAGGGCAAGAAGCCGCCGGCCTTCAGCCTCCGGGACGCGGCCGGGAA
>DASUPA010000297.1:0-14477 GCA_036276335.1 Candidatus Methylomirabilota bacterium
CGCCCTGTCAAACGGGCCCCGTGCCCATCCTGGCGTTCGCGGGGCGCGCGGTCCGCGCGCTACAATGACGGCATCCCGTTCCCCAGGAGAGCCCGATGCCCCCGACACTGACGCTGCCGCGCGCCGACGGAACGCTCGCCCGCTACACGCTGTCGGGGCAGCCGCCGATCACGGCGCCGGGCGGGGCGATCACCAGCCGGGTGGGCATGGCGGCCGTGCACGTGGTCGCCGATCCGCTGGCGAACATCAACCCGACGCTCGACGTCGCGATCGACTGGGACGCGACGCTCGCCTACCGCCGGTACCTCTACTCCATGGGGCTCGCGGTCGCGGAGGCCATGGACACGGCGCAGCGCGGGATGGGGCTGCCGTGGTCGGCGGCGAAGGAGCTGATCGCTCGCGCGGTGGCCGAGGCGAAGACGATCCCGGGCGCGGTGATCGCCTCGGGCGCCGGCACCGACGACCTCGTGCCGGGGCCGCGCGTCACGATCGCCGACGTCGAGGCCGCCTACGAGGAGTCGTGCGGGTACATCGAGGGCGTGGGCGGCCGGGTCATCCTCATGGCGAGCCGCGCGCTGGCCGCGTGCGCGAAGGGCCCCGACGACTACGTGAAGGTCTACGGGCGCATCCTGGGGCAGGTGAAGGCGCCGGTGATCATCCACTGGCTCGGCGAGATGTTCGACCCCGCGCTCGCCGGCTACTGGGGCTCGCACGACCTCGACCGCGCCGCCGAGACGCTGCTGGCCATCGTCCACGACTACGCGCCGAAGATCGACGGGGTGAAGATCTCGCTGCTGGACCAGAAGCGCGAGATCGCCATGCGCCGCCGGTTCCCGGGACCGGTGCGCATGTACACGGGCGACGACTTCGACTACCCGACCACCATCGGCGGCGACGGGCACGGCCACAGCGACGCCCTCCTCGGCATCTTCGACGTGATCGCGCCCGCGGCCTCGGCCGCGCTCCACGCGCTCGACCGCGGCGACCGGGCGGCGTTCGATCGCGTGCTGGCGCCGACGCTGCCGCTCTCGCGGCACGTCTTCGGCGCGCCCACGCGCTTCTACAAGGCGGGCGTCGTCTTCGCCGCGTACCTGAACGGCCACCAGGCGCACTTCCGCATGGTCGGCGGGCTCGAGAGCGCGCGCTCGATCGTGCACCTGAGCGAGCAGCTCGTGCTGATGGATCGCGCGGGGTTGCTGCGCGATCCGGAGCTGGCCGCCGAGCGGATGCGGCGGGTGCTGGCGGTGGCCGGGATCGCGTGATGACGCTGGCGCCGGCGACGCACTACAAGGCCGACCTGCGCGCCATGCGCTTCACCCTGTACGACCATCTGAAGGTCGACCGCCTGTTCGCGCTCGAGAAGTTCGCGCATCTCTCGCGCGAGGAGTGCGACGCCGTGCTGGACCAGGCGTACCGCTTCGCCTCCGAGGTGACGGGGCCGCTGAACTCGCCCGGGGACCGCGCCGGCGCGCACTTCGAGGGCGGCCGGGTCACCACGCCGCCCGGGTTCCGGGAGGCGTGGCGCACGCTGTTCGAGCTGGGCCTGATGCCGTTCACGATCGCCGCCGAGGCGGGCGGCTTCGGCGGCCCCAACGCCGTCGGCGTGATCCTCCAGGAGCTACAGAGCGGCGCCAACACCGCGTTCCAGATGTACGCGGGCCTGACGCACGGCGCCGCCGACCTCATCGACGTCTTCGCGCGCGAGGAGGACAAGAAGCGCTTCCTGCCCGCCATGCTCGACGGCCGCTTCGCGGGGACGATGTGCCTGTCCGAGCCGCACGCCGGCTCCGACGTCGGCGCCACCCGGACGCGCGCGCGGGCCCTCGGCGACAACGTGTACGCCATCACCGGCACCAAGTGCTGGATCTCGTCCGGCGACCACGACCTCTCCGAGAACATCGTGCACCTGGTGCTGGCGCGGATCGAGGGCGCGCCGAGCGGCACGCGGGGCCTGTCGCTCTTCATCGTCCCGAAGATCTGGGTGAGCGAGGACGGCACGCTCGGCGAGCCGAACGACGTCGCCACCGCCTCGATCGAGCACAAGCTGGGCATCCGCGCCTCCGCCACCGCCGTGCTGAACTTCGGGGACGGCGGCCGCTGCCGGGGCATCCTCGTCGGGACCGAGCCGCACCAGGGGATGCGCCAGATGTTCCGCATGATGAACGGCGCGCGCATCGCGGTGGGCGTGCAGGGCATCGCCCTCGCGTCCACCGCGTACCTCAACGCGCTGGCGTACGCGCGGGAGCGGCTGCAGGGGCCCTCGGTGCGCCACTTCAAGGATCCGGACGCGCCGCGGGTGCCGATCCTCGAGCACGCGGACATCCGCCGCATGCTCCTCGAGATGAAGGCGAAGGTGGAGGGCATGCGGACGCTGGCCGTGAAGCTGGCGCTGCACGCCGACCTCGCGCTGGCGCTCGCCGGGAGCGACGAGGCCGAGGCGACGCGGCACGCAGGGCAGGTGAACCTCCTGACCCCGGTGGTCAAGGCCTACGGCGCCGACCAGGCGTTCCGCATCGCGGAGATGGCCATCCAGATCCACGGCGGCGCCGGATTCGTCGAGGACCATCCCGTCGAGCAGTACCTGCGCGACGCCAAGATCTTCTCGATCTACGAGGGCACCAACCACATCCAGGCGCTCGACCTCGTCTCGCGCAAGCTCGGCGCCCGCGGCGGCGCGGACCTCGCCGACTTCCTGAAGGAGATCGGCGACTTCGTCGCCGAGCACACCGGGCGTCCGGGCCTCGCCGCCGAGGTGGCCGCGCTCGGCGAGGCCTCCGCCGCGCTCCAGCGGGCGGGTGGCGCGCTGCTCGAGTTCTTCATGGGCGGCAAGGTCGACCAGGTGACGCTGGTGGCGAACGCATTCCTCGAGACGATGGCCGAGGTGGCGGTGGCGCACCTGCTGCTCGACGCGGCGGTCGTGGCCGAGGGCCGGCTACGCCGGGACGAGGACGAGCTGAACCCGGACGACGTGGCCTTCTATCGCGGCAAGGTGATGGCCGCCAAGCACTTCGTCAACTACGTGCTGCCGGCCGCCCACACCCGCGTCAGCGCGATCGTCGCCGGCGACCGCAGCGCCCTCGACATCCCCGACGGCGGTTTCTAGAGGACGTAGAGCCAGGGGCGCGCGGTGAGCGCCTCGTGGCTCCAGAAGCCGGAGGCGGCCACCCAGGCGATCGCCTCGTCGGGCTTCGGCGTCTTGAGCACGGCGAGCGTGCCGCCGTTCTCAAAGAAGCCGCCGAAGGCGAGCCGGCCGGCACCCCGCAGCTCGACGAGCGCGAACTGCGCCATGTCGTGGTTCACCACCGGCCCCTCGACGATGGTCGCCACGCGCGAGCCGTCGAGCACGAGCGGCACGGCTTCCCACGGCTCGACGAACTGGCTGAACGAGCGCGGCGTGTAGCCGGTCCACGCGCCGGCCAGGAAGTAGGGATCCTCCTCCATGGCGTTGACGACCTGGCGCGGCTGCTGGAGCCGGTAGAAGAGGTCGGCGCTCTTGCCGTCGGGTGCCGGCCCGCCGCCGATGAGGATGCCGGCCGCGCGCAGGCCCTGGAGCCGCTCCAGGTGCGCGCGGCGATGCGGCTCGCGGCGCACGAGATAGTCGTCCGAGGTGGTGACGGCCATGTGGAAGACGATCACGCCGCGCAGCCTACCACATGGTACTGTGACTCGCGTGGAGCGTTTCGAGCGGTTCCGCGCCAGATTTCCCTTTGCTCTCGACGACTTCCAGGTCGAGGCGATCCGCGCGATCGACGCGGATCAATCGGTGATCGTCTCGGCCCCGACCGGGAGCGGCAAGACGCTGGTGGCGGAGTACGCCATCCAGGCGGCGCTCGAGACCGGCAGGCGCATCGCGTACACCACGCCGCTGAAGGCGCTCTCCAACCAGAAGTTCAACGACTTCACCCGCGCCTACGGGGCGGACACCGTCGGCATCCTCACCGGCGACGTGAAGGTCAACCCGCAGGCGCGCGTGCTGGTCATGACGACGGAGATCCTCCGCAACGCCCTCTTCGGGAGCGGCCTGGACGAGCTCGGGTACATCGTGCTCGACGAGTGCCACTACATGGGCGACGAGGACCGCGGCACCGTCTGGGAGGAGATCATCGTCGGGGCCCCGAAGGACGTGCTGCTGGTGGGGCTGTCGGCCACCGTCGCCAACGTCAAGGAGATCGCCGACTGGATCTCGATCGTGCACCGGCCGATCGAGCCGATCTTCCATCCGCAGCGCCCCGTCCCGCTGCACTACTCGGTCGCCGACCTCGCCGGCGACATCCACGACATCGCCCACGTGCGGAGCGGCACCGCCCGCGTCGTGGGCGACGAGTCGCGCGGCCCGGACGCGCGCAGCCGCTGGTACACGCGCCGGGTGGTCGACCCGGTGGTGCTGATCGAGGCGCTGGAGGAGCGCGGCTGGCTGCCGGCGATCTACTTCATCTTCAGCCGCGCCGGCTGCGAGCGCGCGATGCAGGACGTGCTCGTCGACGGCCGGCCGCTCATCACGCGCGAGCAGCGCCGCGACGTCGACGCCATCATCGGCGAGGCGGTGGCCGAGAACCCGTCGCTCGGGGAGTCGGCACTGAGCCAGGCGGTGTTCCAGGGGCTCCGCGTCGGCGTCGCCACGCACCACGCGGGCATCCTGCCGGGGCTGAAGCGGCTCATCGAGACGCTGTTCGAGCGCGGGCTCTGCCGCGTCGTCTTCGCGACGGAGACGATGTCGCTCGGCATCCACATGCCGGCGCGCGCGGTGGCGCTGCAGGGGCTCACGAAGCGGACCGACCGGGGCTTCCGGTCGCTGTCGCACAACGAGCTGACGCAGATGGCCGGGCGCGCGGGCCGGCGCGGCATCGACCCCGAGGGCCGCTGCGTGATCGCGCTGGACGCGCGCGACGGGCTCGAGGACCTGCTCCGCGTCGTGGACGGCGCCCCCGAGCCCATCGAGAGCCAGTTCAAGCTCGGGTACGGGTCCGCGGCCCTGCTGCTCGGCACGGGCGCCCCGCCGGAGGTGCTGCGCAAGCGCATCGAGTCGTCCTTCGGCCAGTACCAGAACCTGAAGCGGATCCGCGAGCTGGAGGCCGAGGTACGCGCGCTGGAGGACGCCCTCGAGCGCGCGCGGGCGTACGAGGCCCCGTGCGGCGACTTCTCGCGCATCGGGCGCTATCGCCGGGCGCGCCAGGAGGTGCAGGCGCGCCGCCAGGCGATGGGACGGGGCGGCCGGCGCGGCGAGCGGAGCCCCGTCGAGGCCGAGCCGGGACGCCTGGCGCTGGTCCGGCGCAAGGGGGCGCCGAGCCTCGCCATGATCCTCGGCGTCCACAGCATTCGCGGCCACCGCACGCTGATCGACGCGCTGCTGCCGCACGGCGCGGTGATCCGGCTCAAGAGCGGGCTCGTCAAGCGGATCTTCTGGGCCACGCCGCCGCTGCACGTCCCGCGCGACCTCCGCCGCGGCGAGCCGCGCGGCCTGCGCCATCTCACCGCGCAGCTGGAGGCGCTGAGCGTGCCCGAGCTCATCGCCCGCGAGCGCGAGCAGGGCCCCGAGGCGGTGCTCGGCGCCATCGAGTGTCACCGCTGTCCGTGGGGCGCCACCACGCGCTGCGAGCATGCCTCGCGGGACCTCGAGCGGCTGGAGGAGCGGGTGCGCCAGCGCCGCGACGCGCTGGACGCCTTCAAGAATGCCTACTGGCAGGAGTTCCTGCGGGTGGTCGAGGTCCTCGAGCAGTACCGCGCCGTTCGCGACGGCCGGCTGGAGCCCAAGGGGCGCCTCATCGCGGCGCTGCGGCACGACAACGAGCTCCTGCTCGCCGAGACGGTCTCGCGCGCGCTCTTCGACGACCTCACCGTGGCCGAGGCGGCCGCGCTGTGCTCGGCGCTGCTGGAGGAGTCCCGCTCGGGCGAGCCGCAGCTGGCGCGCGCCTTCCTGAAGAAGCGCCCCAAGCTCAAGCGCCGCCTCGACCAGCTCGTCCAGATCGCCGACGGCGTGTGGCAGGCGCAGCGCGCCCGCCACCTCGGCATGCCCGTCGCCGTCCACCCGGGGTTCATGCCGGCGGTCTTCCGCTGGGCCTCGGGCGAGGACGACTGGTCGTCCATCGTCTCGGAGGCGTTCGGCGGCCACGAGGGCGACCTGGTGCGCGCGATGCGCCGGCTCATCGATCTGCTGCGCCAGCTGGCCGAGGGGCCGGACGTGCCGCCGGAGACGGTGCGCCTGCTGGCGCAGGCCGCGCGGCTCATCGATCGCGGCATCGTCCTCGAAAGCGCGCTCATCTGAGCGGCCGGTCTCTGCTATGCTGGGCCGCGTGAGGCCGCTCCGGGTCGCCCTCGTGCTGCTGCTCGCCGCCGGCTGCTCCACCTTCAGACCCACCATCGATCAGCGCACGACGCAGGGTCCCACCGCGCTGGAGTTCTGGACCGTGCGCGTGATGCAGCAGACCGGCCGCGCGCCCACCTTCGAGGAGAAGCGGCACTTCGAGACCCAGATGGACGACCGCATCAGCCGGTATCTGAGCGAGCACCAGGAGGCGGCCAGCTCGCTGACGGTCATGTCGTTCCGCGCCCTCAAGCAGGTGACGGTCGGGATGGACCGGGGGCAGGTGGAGATCCTCCTCGGCGCCCCGCTCACCACCACCAGCGACGCCGCCCAGATGCAGAGCTTCGCGCGGCATCACTGGCCCGAGATCCGCGGCAAGGCCGACGAGGCGTGGAGCTATCCGTACGGCTGGGTCGTCTACTTCTCGAAGTCGCGCGTGATCGACATCACCCAGTACCTGCCGCCCAGCAGCACCTGACGCGGACGTCCGGGAGGCGCGCATGATCCGCTCCACGCTGTCCGTCACCAAGAAGACGCCGCTCGCCCGTCACGGGATGGTGGTCGCCGAGCACCCCGCCGGGGCCGACGTCGGCGCGCGCATCCTCGAGCGCGGCGGCAACGCCGTCGACGCGGCCGTGGCAGCCGCCTTCGCCATGACCGTGGTGGAGCCGTTCATGTCGACGATCGCCGGCTCGGGCACGATGCTCGTGCACCTGGCCAGGCGCGGCGAGACCGTCTGCCTCGACTTCAACGGCGTGGCGCCGCTGGCCGCGCACGAGACCCTCTACGAGGTCGTCGGCGGCGTGTCGCAGGCGCTCTTCCCGTGGCCGCGGGTGGAGGACGACGCCAACGTCTTCGGCCATCGGTCGGTCGCCGTGCCGGGCTCCGTGGCCGGGCTCGCGCTCGCGCTCGAGCGCTACGGGACCATGACGCTCGCCGACGTCCTGGCGCCGGCCATCGAGATCGCGCAGACGGGCATCGTGCACGACTGGTACCTGGCGCTGAAGCACGCCCATCACCTCGAGGAGCTTGCGGCCTTCCCGGAGGCCGCGCGCACGTACCTCCGCCACGGGCGGTCGATCTACCGGCCGCCGTCGATGCAGCCAGGCGACCTCGTGCAGTATCCCGACCTCGCCCGGACGCTGACGCTCATCGCGCGCGAGGGGCCCTCGGCCTTCTACCGGGGCGCCATCGCGCAGGCGATCGCCGACGAGATGGCGACGCACGGCGGGCTCATCACGCGCGAGGACCTGGCGGCCTACGAGGTGCGGGTGGGGCCCGCGCTCGCCGGGCGGTACCGCGACCTCGAGCTCGCGCTCTCGCCCGGCTCGACGGGCGGGACCACCGCGCTCGAGATGCTGAGCATCCTCGCCGAGTTCCCGGCGGCGAAGGTCGGCTGGAACACCGTGGACGGGCTGCACGTGCGGGCGATGGCGTGCAAGCGCGCGTTCCGCGACCGGTTCGAGCATCTCGGGGACGCCGCGCTGGTGAAGGCGCCCTGGGAGCGCCTGGTCTCGCGCGAGCACGCGCGCGAGGCGGCCGCGGAGATCCGCCGCCTCAAGGTCGCGCCGCCGCGCCGCGGTCCGGGCGCGGGCGTCGACTGCACGACGCACGTCGGCGCCGTCGACCGCCAGCGCAACATGGTGTCGCTCACGAACACCGCTGTCTCGCTCTGGGGCTCGCGCGTCGTCGTCAAGGACACGGGGATCCTGCTCAACAACGGCATGATCTGGTTCGATCCCGAGCCCGGCAAGGCCAACTCGATCGCGGCGGGCAAGCGCGCCCTCGTCAACATGGTCCCGGCGCTCGGCTTCCGCCGCGGCCGCCCGTACCTCACCGTGGGCGCGCCCGGCGGCCGGGCCATCGTGTCCGCGATCCCGCAGGTCATCGCCAACCTCGTGGACGGCCGCGGCTCCCTGCAGGCCGCGATCGAGGCACCGCGGCTGCACACGGAGGGCGGCGACGTGCTCGTGTCCACGCGCGTCGGCGAGGCGGCGCTGGCCGGCCTCGCGAAGCGCGGGCACGCGGTGGTGCCGATGCAGGAGACCTACTCGACGCTGAACTTCGCGCGGCCGGTGGCGATTCGCGTGACGCCCAGGGGCCTGGAAGCCGGCCTGGAGCAGTACGGCGCCGCCGCCGCCGCCGGAACGTAGGAGACAACGCATGGCGATCGAAGAGCGAGTGATCGCGTCGTGGAAGTACAAGAAGGGCGTGCTCGACCCGAAGACCGCGTATCTCTGCTACCTCGCCGCCAACCTTGCCGCCGGCAACACCCACTGAGCGAAGCGCGACCTGGCAGGTGCCAGGCAAAGCGGCGCGACCGAGGACGAGGTGCGCGAGGCGATCTCGTTCGCCATCCGCGCGAACGCGGCGAAGACCCACGCCGACATCCTGAAGGTCTACGGCGAGCCGGGCCGCTAACCTCGTGTCACCCTGATCTTCCGGATGCGCGAGCCGGCCGTCTCGACGACCGTCCACCGGTAGCCGGCGCCCGAGAGGGACGTGCCGGCGGCGGGCACGGAGCCCAGCGAGGTCATGACGAAGCCGGCGGCCGTCGTGTACTCCGGCGACGGCTCCACGGGCACACCGGCCGCCCGGAGCTCGTCGATGGAGGCCAGCCCGTCCACCAGCAGCGCCCCGTCCGGCAGCCGGGTGACCAGGGCCGGGCCCTCCGGCTCGCCGCGCTCGCGGATCTCGCCGACGATCTCCTCGATGATGTCCTCGACGGTGATGAGCCCGACCACCGTGCCGTACTCGTCGACCACGAGCGCCATCTGCTCGCGCTGCTGCTGGAACTGGCGCAGCACCGCGCTGATCTTCGTCGCCTCGGGCACGAAGAGCGGGGGGCGCAGCAGCCCGGAGAGCCCGGTGGGGCGCTGCTCGGCGAGCGTGCGAAAGACGTCCTTGGTGAAGAGCACGCCGACCGGATGGATGATGTCCTGGTCGTAGACGGGCACCCGGGAGTGGCCGATGCTGGCGAGCGCGCGCGGGACCTCGGCGAACGGGGTGTTGACGTCGATCCCGCGGATGTTGGGCCGGGGCACCATCACCTCGCGCACGGTCTTGTCGGCGAACTCGAAGACGTTGTGGACCAGCTCCTCCTCGGTCTTCTCGAAGACGCCCTTGGCCGCGCCCTCGCGGACGAGGTACCGCACCTCCTCCTCGGAGACGAACGGCGACGTCACCGGGCGCCCGAGGCCGAGGACGCGCAGCACCGCGTTGGTCGAGACGGTGAGGAGGCTCACGAGCCAGCCGGAGACGCGGCTCAGCCAGAAGATGGGCCGGGCCACGCGGACGGCGAGGCGCTCGGGATCGCGGAGCGCGATCGCCTTGGGCGCCAGCTCGCCGATGACGAGCGAGGCGTAGGTGATGGCGACCACCACCAGACCGAGCGCCACCGGCCGCGCCGCGCGGCCGAGCCCGACCTCGACGAGGACGGGCGTGAGGGCCCCGGCGGCGGTGGCGCCGCCGACGGCGGAGGCCAGCGTGCCCACGAGGGTGATGCCGACCTGCACCGTGGCGAGGAACGTGTCCGGCGACTCCTTGAGCCGCGTCGCGATGGCCACGCTGCCGGCCGGCGCGCGCATGGCCCTCAGCCGGCTCACGCGCGCGGACACCAGCGCGATCTCCGAGGCCGCGAAGAACCCGTTCAGCAGGATGCCCAGCACGATCAGCGCCAGCTCCACCCCGATGCCCATCGACCCTCCCGTCCGTGTACGCCCAGGGTAGCGTGGCGCCGCGCGGCCGTGTGGTAGGCTGCCTCGCATGGCCGACGTCGAGCTGACCGCCGCGTTCTCGACCATCCCCGCCGGCGAGGCGGAGGCCATCAAGCGCCTGCTCGTGGAGACGGTCGAGCAGATCGCGCGCGATGATGCCACGTTTCAGCGGGCGAAGCTCGTGTTCACCGAGTCGGACGAGCGCTGCGCGCTCACCGCCGAGCTCGACGGCGTCAAGCGGGAGGGCGTGCCCCTCGCGCTCGACATCGACCTGCTGGAGGACGCGCAGTCGGGCGCCGGCGCGCGTGCGCAGCTCAAGGAAGCGATCCGGCTCTACTTCAGGAAGGTGCGGGGCGCGTAGTGGACGACGGCGTCCTGCTCTACGCCTACGGCGGCTGCGTGTTCCGGGTCCCCGACGGCGTGCAGCCGCCGAAGGCCGGCTCGCGCTTCTTCTGCCGTCACGTGCACGCGCGCGCGGGCGAGCGCGTGCTGGAGATCGGCGCGGGACTGGGCGTCGCCGCCGTGCTCGCCGCGCGCGCCGGCGCCACCGTGGTGGCGACGGACGTGGTGCCGGCGGCGGTGGAGGCCATCCGGCTGAACGCGGCGCTCAACGGCGTGAGCGTCGACGCGCGGCTCGGCGACTGCTACGCGCCGGTGGCGACCGAGCGCTTCGACCTGATCTGCAGCAATCCGCCGCAGATGCCGACGCCGTCCGGCCGCGAGCGCGCGGATGCCGCCGCCGCGGCGGACAACGGCGGCGTGGACGGCTGGGAGATCCTCGGGCGGATCATCGCGGGCGCGCCCGCGCACCTCCGGCCGGGGGGCCGGCTGCTCTTCACGATCTTCGCGTTCCTCGGGCGCAAGACCGCGTTCGCCCGGGTGGAGGCGGCCGGGCTGGTGCCGGCCGTCGTGGCCAGCGAGACGCAGGCCTTTCCGCGCATCGGCTTCGAGCGGCTCGAGCACCTCCGCGCGGTCGACGCCGAGCACACGCTCGGCGCCGGCGCGGTGCCGGCCACGGTCGAGCGGCTCGTGATCGAGGGGCGGCGGCCGTGATGCGCCGGCTGATCGTCAACGCCGACGACTGGGGGCTGACGCGCGGCGTGAGCGAGGGCATCCTGGCCGCGCACCGCCACGGGATCGTGAGCAGCACGACGGTGCTGGCCACGGCCGCGCTCGACCGCGAGCAGGTCGCCCGCCTGCGCGACTCCGGCCTGGGGCTCGGCCTCCACGTGAACCTGACGCTCGGTGTCCCGCTCACGCGGGGCCGCTCGCTGGTCGACGGCGACGGGCGCTTCGTGCGCGACGCCCGCCGCGCGGCCGCCCGCGCCACCGCCGCCGACGTCCGCGCGGAGGTCGAGGCGCAGGTCCAGCGCTTCGAGTCCACCCTGAAGCGCCGGCCGACGCATCTGGACACCCACCATCACGTCGGCCTGCATCCGCCGGTGCGGGAGGTCGTCCTCGACGTGGCGCGCGCGCTCGGCGTGCCGGTGCGCAGCCAGGACGCGACGGCGCGCGCCCGCGCCCGCGCCGCCCGGCTCAAGACGCCCGACCACTTCTTCGGCGAGTCGGGCCCGGACGCCTACTGGTCGGTGGATCGCACGATCCGCCACCTGCGCGAGCTGCCGGCCGGCGTGTCGGAGTTCATGTGCCACCCGGGCTGGTTCGACGCCGACCTGGCCTACAGCCGCTACGGCCGGCAGCGCGAGGTCGAGCTGATCGGCCTCGGCACGCCGTCCGCCCGCGCCGCCGCCGCCGCCCTCGGCATCACCGTCTGCACGTTCGCCGACCTGTGAGCGACGTCGTCATCGCCGTCGACGTCGGCGGCACGACGATCGCGGCGGGGCTGGTGACGCCCGCGGGCGAGGTGCTCGCGGACGAGCGCGTGGCGATGAGGGACGCCGCCGGCGGCACCATCCCGACGATCGAGCGGCTGATCGAGACGCTGGTGCGGCGGGCCGGCGACCGGCGGGTGCGGGGCATCGGCGTGGGCGTGCCGGGCCCCGTCGATCCCGTGACGGGCCGCATCTCAGAGCACGTGCCGCACGCGCCCGACCTCGCCGACCAGCCGCTCGCCGCCGCGCTGGCGGCGCGCTTCGGGCGGCCCGCCTACGTCGACAACGACGTGAACGCGCTCGCGCTCGCGGAGTGGCGCTTCGGCGCGGGGCGGGGGGTCCGCTCGCTCGTCGTGCTGGCGCCGGGCACCGGCTTCGGATGCGGGATCCTCCTCGAGGGCCGGCTGGTCCGCGGGATGAACGGCTTCGGCGGCGAGTTCGGCCACACGCCCGTGAAGTTCGACGGGCCGCGCTGCTGGTGCGGCGGCCGCGGCTGCCTGGCGATCTACGCGAGCGGGCGCGGCATCGCCGAGGCGGCGCGGGCGCGCGTCGCCGGCCACGCGTCGGCGCCGCTGCTGGCCGCGGCTGGCGGCGACCCGGGTGCGATCACCGCTGAGCTCGTGTTCCGTGCGGCCGCCGGCGGCGAATCCGTGGCGGCGGCGGTCGTCGACGAGGCGTGCCAGGCGCTCGGCGCCATGCTCGGCACCATCGTGAACGGTTTGAATCCCGAGGCGATCGTGGTGACGGGAGGCGTGGCCGTCTCGCTCGCGCCGCTCGAGAAGCGCATCCTGGCGGCGGCCGGCGAGTACGCGCTCGCGCGGGCCCTCGTGGCCACGCGGATCACGTTCGTCGTCGCCGACAAGCGGACGACGATGCGGGGCGCGGCCGCGCTGGTCCTGTACGAGGAGGAGGCGGGAGCGAGCTAGTCTCGTGAGTCAGAGATTCGCCGGCAAAAGCGTTGGACGCTCGCCAGGATCTCGTCGGCGGTCTTGGTCCATATGAAGGGACGTGGTTGCTCGTTGGCGGTCGCGATGTACCGCATGATGGCCGCTTCCAGCGCTCGCGTGCTGCGATGAACGCCTCGGCGAATCTGCTTCTGGGTCAACAGAGCGAACCAGCGCTCGACCTGGTTCAGCCAGGACGCTCCCGTCGGTGTGAAGTGCATGTGATAGCGCGGACGCTTCGCAAGCCACCGGCGGATGCTCGGTGTCTTGTGCGTGGCGTAGTTGTCGACGACGAGATGGACATCCAGTTCCGGGGGCACGACGGCATCGATGGCGTTGAGGAACTTGCGGAATTCGGCCGCCCGGTGCCGGCGATGGCACTGTCCGATGACCTCGCCGGTCTTCACGTCGAGCGCGGCGAAGAGCGAGGTGGTTCCGTGACGCACGTAGTCGTGGGGCCGCCGCTCGACTTGCCCGGGCCGCATCGGCAGCAACGGCTGGCTCCGATCCAGCGCTTGGATCTGCGATTTCTCGTCCACACAGAGGACCAGTGCGCGCTCCGGCGGATCGAGATAGAGCCCCACGATGTCCCGGACTTTGTCGATGAAGAGCGGATCACGGGACAGCTTGAACGTCTCCGTGCGATGCGGCGGCAGACCAAACGCGCGCCAGATTCGACCGACGGTGCTCTGGCTCAGGCCGCCGCGCGCGGCCATCGCGCGCGTACTCCAGTGCGTCGCGTCGCGCGGCGTCGACTCGAGCGTCAAGGTCACCACCCGTTCCACCTCAGCGTCGGCGATGGTCCGCGGTGCGCCTGGCCGTGGCTCATCGAGGAGCCCGTCGACGCGCTTGAGCAGAAACCGCTGTCGCCACTTACCGACGGTGTCCTCATCCAACCGCAGTTCGCGCGCGATGGTGCGGTTGGCCTTGCCCGCGGCGCACTCGAGCACCACGCGCGCCCGTTGGGCGAGGGCCTGGGCGGTGGTTCGACGACGCGTCCAGCTTTGCAGCATCGCGCGTTCGTCATCACTCAGCGTGAACGGTATCAGCGGCCGACCTGGGGGCATGCGCGTCCTCCTTTGTACAAGAGAACGCGACAACGTTGGAATATGTTCCGACGAACTTCTGACTCACGAGACTAGTCAGCCGTCGGAGTATTTCGAGGGGCGCCACGGCTCCGCCGGGGCGCCCCGAGCATTTTGGGGGGCATGGGGGGGCCCGGAGCCCCCCATGTCGGTTAATCGCGCAGCAGCGCGTCGAGGATGGCCGGCAGCTTGGTCACCGCCGATTGACCCACGATGCGGGCGACGATCTCGCCCTTGCGGTCGACGACGACGGTGTAGGGCGTGCCCTTGAACCCGAACTGGTTGCCCATCGTCAGGCGCGGGTCGAGCGCCACCTGGTAGCTGACGCGGTTCGTCCGCATGAAGGAGCGGGCGTCGGTGGCCGTGTCCTGCACGTGGATCGCGAGCAGCTCGACGTCGCGGGCCCGGTAGCGGGCGGCCAGGCGGGCGAGCCCGGCGGACTCGCGCGCGCAGGGCTTGCAGTACGACGCCTGGAAGCGCAGGACGAGCACCTTCTTGCCGATCAGCTCCCGCGAGTCGACCGTCCGCCCGCTGTCGAGCAGTCGCACGCGGAAGCCGGGGGCCGCCGGCGCGGCAGCCGCCCCGGAGGCGAGGGCGAG
>DASUPA010000298.1:0-3639 GCA_036276335.1 Candidatus Methylomirabilota bacterium
GTCCGCTCTCGTCGAACCCTTCGACCCGCAGCCGTACCGCGCTCACGCGGAACGACGAGTCGTTCTGCACCTTGCCCTCGATCACGGGAACGATGCTGTACTCTCGCGGGGCTGCCATGTGACGCGCAGCGACTCGCTCGACGGCTCGACCGGGGCCTGCGCCGGCGCCGGCGTCGCGAACGCCATCAGCACGAGCGCGAGCGGGATCGAGATCCGCCTGACCACCCGGCACAGCCTTTCCATGACGTGCCGTTGGGATGCCGCCGCCCGTCGCGGGGGTTCCGGCCGGTCCGCCGCGCCTTGACGGCGGGGGGCCGGGGCGCGATGCTGGCGCGCGGCGGACCGGGATCCCACCGAATTCGCTCCGCGAGCGCGGCCATCGCGTCGCACACTTGAACGACGAGAGTCCCGGTCGAGCGCGCCGGGCGTCCAGGGAGGACAGGCATGTCGGAGACGGTTGATGTGTTCGGGATCATGCACACGACGCGGGCCATGCGCCGGCTCAAGCCGGACCCGGTGCCCGACGCGCTCATCGCGAAGATCCTGCGCGCCGGCGCGTGCGCGCCCAACGGCGGCAACACGCAGCGCTGGCGGTTCCTGGTCGTCAAGGACGCCGGCATCAAGAAGGCCGTGCAGGTGTACTACGAGCGCGCCTTCGACGAGGTCGTCGGGCCGCGCTACCTCAAGAGCACGCCACCGCCCGGCGTCAGCCGTGAGGCGTACGATCGCCAGCACGCCGCCGTGCAGTACCTGACCGAGCACTTTCACGAGGCGCCCGTCTGGATCGTCGCCTGCCTGGAGGAGGGCACGACGCCGCCGACCCGCTGGTCGGGGGCATCCATCTACCCCGCGGTCCAGAACATGCTGCTGGCCGCGCGCGCGCTCGGGCTCGGGGCGACGCTGACGACACGTCACCTGCTCTACGAGAAGGAGACGGAGGCTGCCCTCGGTCTGCCGCCCGGCGTCCATTCCTACGCCATCCTGCCCATCGGCTATCCGATGGGCAAGTTCGGTCGGGTGGGCCGAGGCCCGCTCGACGACATCGTCTACCAGGACCGGTGGGGTGAGCGTTACCGGGGCCTCTAGACGAGGCGCGCGCCGCGTCGCCCTCCTCGGTGTCGCGGCGGGCGTCGTCGTCGGCTGCGCCACTCCGCGACCGATCACGGCGCCGCCTCCCGTGATCGGCGCCGAGGAGCGCGGCCTGGCGTCGTGGTACGGCCACCCCTACCACGGCCGGCGCACGGCGAGCGGCGAGGTCTACGACATGCACGCGATGACGGCGGCGCACCGGAGCCTCCCCTTCGACACCTGGCTTCACGTCGAGAACCTCGAGACGGCAGACACCGCGCGGGTCCGGGTCAACGACCGCGGCCCGTTCGTCGACGGCCGCGTGCTCGACGTCTCTCGCGCAGCCGGTGTCGCGCTCGGGCTCATCGGCCCCGGGGTGGCGCCGGTACGCCTCCGCGTCATCGCCGCCCCGCCCGAGGCGGCCCGTCCCGTGGCCGACGCCGGCGTCTTCGCGGTCCAGGTCGGGGCCTTCACCGAGGAGACGGGCGCGCTCACGCTGCAGCGGCAGCTCTCGGAGGCGGGATTCGAGACCTACGTCCGGCGTGCCGACGACGGCGGGCGCGTGCTCTACCGCGTGCGCGCCGGCCGCTTCACGACGCGGGCGGACGCCGCCGCGCACGCCGAGCAGATCCGGGCCCGCGGGCATCCGACGATCGTCGTGAGCGACTGAGGGCGCCGCTCGTCCGTCCGCCGGCGCGCCGGCCCCGACTCAGAAGAGCAGGCGGACCGCCCAGAGCGAGAGCGCAGGGAAGGCCAGCAGGAGCGCGACGCGCACGGCGTCGGAGGCCAGGAAGGGCAGCACGCCGCGGTACGTCTCGGCCATGGGGACGTCGCGCGCGAAGCTGCTCACGACGTAGACGTTGAGGCCCACCGGCGGCGCGATCAGCCCGATCTCCACGACCGACAGCACGAGGATCCCGAACCAGATGATCTTCTCCGTGCCGTTCAGGCCGTAGAGGCTGAGATCGGTCACCACGGGCACGAGGATCGGCACGGTGAGGATGATCATCGACAGCTCGTCCATCACGCTGCACAGGAGAATGTAGAAGACCAGGATACCGGCCACGATGGCGACCGGCGGGAGCTCCAGCGAGGCGACGGACCGGGCGAGCTGCGCCGGCATCTGGGACAGCGCGAGCGCGGCGTTCAGCATGTCCGCGCCGAGGAAGATCATGAACACCATCGCGGTGGTCTCGGCGGTCCCCAGGAAGGCGCGCTGGATCGCCGCCAGGCCCAGCTCCCGCCGCGCCGAGGCGGTGACGAAGGTGCCCGCGGCGCCGATGCCCGCCCCCTCGGTCGGCGTGAACACGCCGCCGTAGATGCCGCCGAAGACGACGACGAAGATGGCCGCGATCGGCCACACCTCGGCGGCGGCCGCCAGCCGCTCCTGCCGGCTCGCCGGGGCGTGGTCCGGGGCGTGGCCGGGCACGACTCGCGCGTACACCGCGATGGCGACGACGTAGCCGATCGCCGCGAGCACGCCGGGGAGCATCGCCGCCGCGAAGAGCTTCGCGATGTTCTGCTCGGTGAGGATCGCGTAGACGACGAGCACGACGGACGGCGGGACCAGGATCCCGAGCGTCCCGCCCGCCGCCAGCGTGGCGGTGGCCAGCCGGCCGGAGTAGTGGTGCCGGAGCATCTCGGGCAGCGCCACCTGGGTCACGGTGGCCGCGGTCGCGACGGAGGAGCCGCAGATGGTGCCGAACGCCGCGCAGGCGAGCACCGCGGCCATCGCCATGCCGCCTCGACGGTGGCCGATGAGCGTGTTGGTGAACCGGAACAGGGCCCGCGACAGGCCGCCCTGGGTCGCGAACTGGCCCATGAGCAGGAACAGCGGAATCACCGAGAGGTCGTACACCGACAGGCGCGCCCAGGCGGCGCCCTTGAGGTGGTTGAGCAGCACCGGCGTGCCGGCGAGCAGCGCGTAGCCTACCGCCCCGGGGATGAACATGGCGATCGCGATCGGCACCCGGAGCGCCATCAGGGCCAGCATCGCCGCGAACAACGCCAGCCCCGTCTCGATCGGGCTCAGCCGCGGGCCTCCTTCCAGGCCTCGATCGCCGTGGCGACGCCGACGAGCGCGGCGAGCGTCAGCGACGGGACGATGGCCGCGTAGCCGACCCAGATCGGGAAGCCGACGATCATCGACACCTCGCCGGCCGCCCTGACCGCCAGCATGCCGGCCGCGGCGCGCCAGGCGAGGATCGCCATCACGGCGGCGAGCAGGAGCGCCCCGAGCCCGTCGAGATGGCGCTGCACGCGCGGGCTCGTCCGCGCCGTGAAGAAATCGACGATGATGTTGCCGCGCCGCAGCTGGCAGTACGGCAGGAAGGCGGCGATGGCGGCGGCGCAGCCGACCTGCACGAGCTCGAAGTCGCCCGGGACGGGTTTCCCGAGCAGCGTGCGGCCCGCGATGGAGACGACGGACATGCCCGTGATCAGCGCCAGGAGCGCACCGCCGCCCAGCGCGAAGGCGCGCGCGAGCGCGTCGAGGACGGCCGTCACCGCGCCCCGGCGACGGTGCGATCGGCTCGAGCCGCGGCGCGCCCCCGCACCATCAGTCGCCTCCTT
>DASUPA010000299.1:0-4434 GCA_036276335.1 Candidatus Methylomirabilota bacterium
CGCTTGGCCAGCTTGGGATCGCCGCCGATCTCGGCCGCCATCATCCCGGCCAGCCACGCCACCTCCTTCGAGTGCTGCAGGCAGTTCTGCCCGTAGGAGGTCCGGTACTTCATCCGGCCGACCAGCCTGACCAGCTCGGGATGGAGCCCGTGCACGCCCACCTCGAAGCAGGCCTTGTCGCCCTCCTCCTTCAGGTGGACCTCCATCTCCTGCTTCACCTTGTTGACCACTTCCTCGATGCGCGCGGGATGGATGCGTCCATCCGCCACCAGGCGCTGCAGGGCCAGGCGCGCGATCTCCCGCCGATAGGGATCGTAGGCGGAGATCAGCACGGCCTCGGGTGTGTCGTCCACGATCAGGTCGACGCCCGTGTGCTGCTCGAGCGCGCGGATGTTGCGGCCCTCGCGCCCGATGATGCGGCCCTTCATGTCGTCCGACGGCAGGTCGACGACCGACACCGCGGTCTCGACCGTGTAGTCCGGCGCCAGCCGCTGGATGGTCGTCGCGAGCACCTCCCGGGCCTTGTCCCGGGCGACCTCGCGCGCCTCCTCCTCGAGCCGCATGCCCAGCAGCGCCGCCTCGCGGCGGGCGTCCTCCTCCACCTGGCTCAGCACCTGCCGCCTGGCCTCCTCGGCGGTGAGACCGGCAATGGCCTCCAGCTTCCGCCGCTGCTCCTCGGCGGCCGCCGCCACCCGGTGCTCCCGCTCCTGCAGCGTCCTCTCGCGGGTCGTCAGGGACCGGTCGCGGTCGGTCAGCTCCCCGAGGCGGCGCTCCATCTGGTCCAGCTTCCGGGCCAGCTCCTCCTCCTTGGAGAGCACCCGCTGCTCCACCTGCTGCATCTCGCGGTCGCGCCGGCGCGCCTCCGCCTCCAGCTCGGTGCGCAGCTTCAGCGCCGTCTCCTTGGACTCGAGCTCGGCCGTCCGCTTGGCGGCCTCCGCGTCGCGCTCCGCCTGCTCGACGATGCGCCTGGCGACCGTGCCGGCCTCGCCGATGCGGCGATCGGTGAACCACTTGTGGAGCAGGATCCCGAGGAGGAGGGCGACGATACCGATGACGGAATCGACGATCGCGTAAGGCTGCATCATCCGTCCTCTTGCAGGAGGCCGTTAAGTGTCTTCGAAATGCGCGTCAGATTTGACGAGTATAGGGGGGGCGGGCGAGCGGAGTCAAATCGGAGCTGCTCGAAGTCCCCACCTCTGCCGTGTGCCGGGGTGTTTCGAACCTGGTATGACCAGGTGGGCGTCTCGGTTGGAGGGCTTCAGGCTTCCCCTTCGAAGAGGGGCTTGCACACCACCCTCACGTTTGACACCCGTTGTGTAAACGAGGTTGAAACTTCCCGCCGGCATCACGCACAGCGCAGGGACACGACAAGTCTCCCCGGCGGTGCCGGGCGAGTCAAGGGGCTTGTCGGCTCAGCTCGTCGAGCCGGGCGATCACCGCGCGCAGCCGGGTGGTCACCTCCCCCTCGTCGGACGACCGCTCCTCCCGGGCCCGGTGGAGCTCGTCGGCGATGTCGAGCGCCGCCAGGGTGAGGGCCTTGAAGGGGTCCCGGACGCCGCTGCCCTGGAGGGTGGCCACCCGCTCCTCGACGAACGAGGCGAGGGCGCGCAGGTAGTCGGGCGAGGCCTCGGTCCGCAGGGACAGCGTCTGGCCCAGGAGCGTGAGCTCGACGCGCCCGGGCTCAGCCATTGGCGGGGCGCCCCAGCTCCAGCTTGGCGATGTCCCTGAGGATGGCGTCGATCTGCGCCACCACGTGCTTGCGCTCGTCCTCGAGCCTCCGGTAGTCCCGGCGCAGGCGCTCGTTCTCCTCGCGCAGCCGCGTCACGACCTCGCCCGCGCGGCGCACGGCCTCCTCCAGCTGCGTCATCCGCTCCGTGATCCCGTCCGCCATCCGTCAGCTCCCCCGCAGCGTGATACCGAAGCGCGCCGACACGGCCTCGGCCACGCGCGCGTGGACCGCGTTGATCTCCTCGTCGGTGAGCGTGCGGTCCTCCGCCTGGAACGTCAAGCGGTACGCTACGCTCCGCCCGCCCTCCGGCAGCGGGAAGACGTCGAAGACGCCCACGTCCCGCAGCAGCGGCCCCGCGTGCTCCCGGATGGCGGCCGCCACCGCCGCCGCGCTGGTGGCCGGGCTCGTCAGCACGAAGGCCATGTCGCGCTGGATCGACGGGTAGCGCGGGAGCGCCGCGTAGCGCACCGCGTGCGGCGCCAGCGGCACGCCGCTGTCGAGCGGCAGCGCGGCCGCGAACACGGGGACGGCGATGTCGAAGGCGGCGCGGACCCCGGCCGCGACCTCGCCGAACTCCGCCACGACCGTGTCGCCGACGAGCAGCGCGGCGTGGGAGTCGGGCTCGAAGCCGGAGAGGGCTCCCCCGGCGCGGGTGACCGCCGTCAGGCCGAAGGCGTCCAGCAGCAGCTCGGCCAGGCCCTTGACGTCGTAGACGTCGACCGTCGCCGGCGCCGTATGCCACGCCGCCTCGGCGCGCTGCCCGGCCAGCGCAATCGCCGCCCAGCGCCGCTCGGCCGTCGACGTCTCGCCCTCCGGCGACGGCTGGTACGTGCGGCCGATCTCGAAGACCCGGACGCCGGGCTGCTGGCGCCGCAGGTTCGTGGCCACCACGCCGAGGAGCCCCTCGAGCGGATGGGCGCGCAGCGCCGAGGCGTCCTGGCTGAGCGGGTTCAGGAGCTTCAGCGCAGTGGGCGCGCCGAGCGCACCCGCCCGCACGGGATCGCTGAAGGCGTAGGTGACGCACTCGCCGAGCCCGGCGCCCACGAGGACCGCGCGCACCAGCCCCTCCTGCCGGCCGGTCTCGCTATCGCGCGCGAGCGCGACGTCGCCGCGGCTGAACGTCGTCGGCAGGCGGTCGTAGCCCCAGACGCGGAGGACCTCCTCGACGAGGTCGTCCTCCATCGTGAGATCGCGGCGGAAGCTCGGCACGTCGACCTCGAGGTCGCGGCCGCGCGGCCGCACGCCGAGCCCGAGCCCCGTCAGGATGCGGCGCGCCTGCGCCGGCGGCGGCGCGATGCCGAGCAGGCGCTGGATGCGCGCCGTGCGAAGCCGCACGCGCACCGGCCGTCGCTTGCGCCCGTAGACGTCCAGCATCCCGCGCGCGACGGTGCCGCCCGCCAGCTCGGCCATGAGCTGGGCGGCGCGGGCGCCGGCGTCGACCAGCCCCTCGATGTCGGCGCCGCGCTCGAAGCGGTAGGCGGCGTCGGTCTTGAGGCCCAGCGTGCGGGAGGTGCGGCGAATGGAGGCCGGGTCGAAGTACGCGCTCTCCAGCAGGACGCGCGTCGTGCCGTCGCTCACCTCGGTGTTCTGGCCGCCCATGACGCCGGCCAGGCCGATCGCCCGCGCGGGGTCGGCGATGACGAGCATCGAGTCGTCCAGCACGCGCGCCTGGCCGTCGAGCGTCGTGAACCGCTCGCCGTCGTGCGCGCGGCGCACGACGATGGTGGCGTCGGTGACGGTGGCCGCGTCGAAGGCGTGGAGGGGGTGGCCGAGCTCCCACAGCACGTAGTTGGTGACGTCGACGACGTTCGAGATCGGCCGCAGGCCGGCGGCGCGCAGCCGGGCGCGCATCCACGCCGGCGACGGCGCCACGCGGAGCCCGTCCACCACGCGCACGGTGTAGCGCCGGCACAGGTCGGGCGCCTTCACCTCCACCCGCGCCAGGTCCCGCGCCCGCGGCCCGGTCTCGCGCAGCGTGATCCGCGGCGGGCGCAGCCGCGCGCCGGTGAGCGCGGCCAGCTCGCGCGCGACGCCGAGCACGGAGAGGCAGTCGGGCCGGTTGGGCGTGATCTCGATCTCGAGCACGCGGTCGTCGAGGTTGAGCGCGCGGACCAGGTCCGCGCCCACGCGGGCCTCGCCGTCCAGCAGGAGCAGGCCCGCCTCGTGCTCGTCGCCCACGCCCAGCTCGCGCTCCGAGCAGAGGATGCCCTGCGACTCCACGCCGTGGATCTTCTTCACCGCGACGGCGCCGAGCCCCGGCAGCGTCGCGCCGGGCGGCGCGAAGGCCGCGCGGACGCCGGCGCGCGCGTTCGGGGCGCCGCACACGACGCTGTAGCGCTCGCCGCCCACGCGCACGCGGCAGACTACGAGGCGATGGCCGCGACTCTCCCCCAGCTCCTGCTCGATGGCCTCGATCTCGCCCACGACCGCGCCGTGCAGCCCCGTCGGCGCCAGCGCGGTGACGCTCGCGACCTCGAGACCCGCGTTGACCAGGCGGTCGGCCGCCTCCTCCGCCGACAGCTTGACGTCGACGAGCTCCCGGACCCACGAGAACGGAATCTTCTCGCGAACTGTTCCAGGAAGCGGAGGTCGTTCTCGAAGAAGAGGCGGATGTCGTCGACGCCGTACTTGAGCATGGCGATGCGCTCGATGCCCATGCCGAAGGCCCAGCCCGTGACCGCCTCGGGATCGTAGCCGACGTTGCG
>DASUPA010000300.1:0-2174 GCA_036276335.1 Candidatus Methylomirabilota bacterium
GCGCGGTCCTCGTCGACCAGCTGCATCGTGCCCTTCGCCAGGCCCTGCCGGCGCACGAAGTCCTCGCTCTCGTGGCTCAGCACGTCGACGAGCGCGTTGCCGATGCCGAGGACGTCGAGCTCAGCCACGGCGCGCCTTTCCGGGCCGCCTGCCGTTCATCGGGTAGTACTTGCCGAGGAGCAGGTCCAGCCGGCGGCGCGTCGCCAGCGGGAAGCGGCTCGGGTCCGTGATGACCGCGCTCCTGAGCAGGCTCGGGCACTCGCACGTCCGCGGGCCGACGATGGTCGGG
Source organism: Candidatus Methylomirabilota bacterium (assembly GCA_036276335.1). Classification (GTDB taxonomy): domain Bacteria; phylum Methylomirabilota; class Methylomirabilia; order Rokubacteriales; family CSP1-6; genus AR12. Next base: position 290 of record DASUPA010000300.1, read on the forward strand.
ATGACCCGCCGCAGCACCTCCCGCGCCGAGGCGACGTTCTTCATCAGGTTCGCGACCACCGCCTCCACCGTCACGGCCTCGTGGCTCTCGTGCCAGACGTCGTAGTCCGTCGCGAGCGCCAGCGTCGCGTAGCAGAGCTCGGCCTCGCGCGCGAGCTTGGCCTCCGGCATGTTCGTCATGCCGATCACGTCCACGCCCCAGCTGCGATAGATCCGCGACTCGGCCTTGGTCGAGAACTGCGGTCCCTCGATGCAGATGTAGGTGCCGCCGCGGTGCACGGGCGCGCCGGTGGCACGCGCGGCCTTTTCCAGCAGGCCGGCGAGGTGGCCGCACACGGGCTCGGCCATGCCGACGTGCGCCACGATCCCGTCGCCGAAGAAGGACGAGGCACGCCGCTTCGTCAGGTCGAAGAACTGGTCCGGCACGACGAGGTCGAGCGGCCGGATCGCCTCCTTCATGCTGCCCACCGCCGAGACCGACAGCACCCACTCCGCGCCGAGCGCTCTCAGCCCCCAGATGTTGGCGCGGAAGTTCAGCTCGGTCGGCGTGAAGCGGTGGCCGCGACCGTGCCGCGGCAGGAAGACGACCGGGCGGCCGTCCAGCCTCCCGGTGCAGTACTCGTCCGAGGGGTCACCGAACGGCGTGCGCACGCGACGCCAGCGCACGTCCGTGAGACCCTCCAGCTCGTACAGCCCGCTGCCGCCGATCACGCCGATCGCCCCGCCGTTCACGCGGCCCGGTCCTCCTCCAGGCGGCCGCGCAGGCCGGCGTCGGCCGCCTCGGTGATTCGCACGCGAGCGAGCCGCCGCATGAGGGCGTCCGGCCCCTCGAAAACGACCTCCGCGTAGTGTCCCGTGAGCCCGACCAAACCGCCGTCCCGCGCGCGGGTCTCCAGCACCAGGACCTGTTCCAGGCACCCGGCCAGCGAGCGGCGGAACGCCGCGCCCTTCGCCTCGCCGAGCGCGCGCAGGGCCGCCGCGCGCCGGCCCGCCGTCGTCGCCGGCACGCGGTCCGGGCGGCCTGCGGCCTCCGTCCCTCGCCGCACCGAGTACGGAAAGACGTGCAGGTACGTGAACGGCAGCTCCGTCACCAGCGCTGCCGTGGCGGCGAAGTCGTCCTCGGTCTCGCCCGGGAAGCCGACCATCACGTCGGCGCCGAGCCCGAGCCGCGGAAAGGAGGCGGCCAGGCGCTCGACGACCCGCCGGTACATGGCCACGGTGTACGGCCGGCGCATGGCGCGCAGGATCCGGTCGCTGCCGCTCTGGAGCGGGACGTGGAAGTGCGGCGCCGTCGCCGGGGAGCCGCGCAGCGCGTCCAGCAGCTCGTCGCTGAAGTACGCCGGCAGCATCGACGACAGCCGCACCCAGCGCAGCCCCTTCACCTCCCCGAGCGCGCGCACGAGCGCGGCGAGCGTCGTGCGCGGCACGAGGTCGGCGCCATAGTGGCCGAGATCGATCCCGGTCAGCACGACCTCGGGGTGGCCAGCGTCGACGAGGCGGCGCACCTGGTCGAGCACGATGGCGGGCGGGAGGCTGCGGCTGGCGCCGCGGGCGAAGGGCACGATGCAGAACGCGCAGCGGTGCTGGCAGCCGTCCTGGATCTTCACCGCGGCGCGCGCTCGGCCCGCCGTCCGCGGCCGCGGGTCGACCACCGCCAGGCGCGCCGTGGCGAGGTCGCCGACGCGCACGCGCGGCGGGCCACCCGGCTCGGCCAGGAGGGCCTCGACCAGCTCCGGCAGGCGCGCCTTGTCGGCGTTGCCCACCACGAGATCGACGCCGCCCACGCGCGCGACGTCGCCGGGACTGGTCTGAGCCCAGCAGCCGGTCACGACCACCCGCGCGCCGGGGTTGGCGCGCCGGGCGCGGCGGATGGCCTGCCGGTCGGA
>DASUPA010000301.1:0-6627 GCA_036276335.1 Candidatus Methylomirabilota bacterium
AGCCGGCGGACGGCGTGGTTGACGTCCAGCCGCGTGGTCGCCTTCACGACGCAGGCGCAGTACTGCTTCGGCTCCTTCTTCGAGGCGACGACGATCGTGTTCGCGGAGTTCTCCAGCGGGATGCCGTAGCGCTCGCAGAACCGCGCGGTGTCGGCGAAGTCGGGGTCGATCGTCATGACCTCGTACGGCACGCCGAGCGCGTCCAGCGAGGCCGCGACGCGGCGATCGATCTCGTCGGTCACGGCGCCCTCCGGCGCGCGAAGACCGTCCCGAGGGCGGTGGCCGGCGTGTCCAGCGGCGTCACCGGGCGCGGGCTGGCGACGTCGATGCAGATCGGCCCTTCCTCGGCGGTCGCGTCGATCTCGACCGCGATCCGCAGCGGCGAGCGGGGCCAGCGATACACGCGCGTCCCGTCCTCGATCGTCGGCGTGCCCTCGAGCAGCGCGCCCCATTGCCGCTGCGCGCGCTCCTCGGACTGCGCCCGGGTGCGCAGGCCCAGGATGCGCGCGGGCGGCGGCGGGTCGGGAGGGCCCGGCGGGGCCGTGCGCCACTTGCCGCGCGTCGGCCCCTTCCCGGCCGCCTGCGCCAGCTGCACCACGATCCCGAGCGCGTCCTTGGGATGCAGGAACGCCTCCTTCCAGTACGGATTGGCGTCGCGGTACCCGACGATGCCGTAGCCGAGCGACTCGGCACGGTCGCACGTCTCGCGCAGGCTCGGGACCTTGAAGGTGACGTGATGGACGCCGGGGCCGCGGGTGGCGAGGAAGCGCTGCAGGAAGCCGTCGGCGCCGCGCGGCTCGAGCACCTCGATGCGGCCGTCGCCGTCGAACTCCCACTGGCCGAAGCGGAAGACCTCCGCGTCCTGGCCGAAGTACGGGACGCCGCCGAGGACACCCACGAGGAGGGGCGGCGCGTCGGTCAGTCGGTGCGTCGCGATCGCGATGTGGTCGAGCTCGATTCCGGACACCAGCGACCTAGTGTACTTTAACGGGCCATGAAAGCCAGGATCGGCATCGTCGGGGCGGGCGCGATCGGCTGCGTGGTGGGCGGCCTGCTGGCCAAGGCCGGCGAGGACGTGACGCTCATCGACCAGTGGCCGGAGCACGTGGACGCCATTCGCCGGCGCGGCCTGCGGCTCGGCGGCACCTGCGGCGACCACACGGTGTCGATCACGGCCCTGCATCTCCACGAGGCGCAGTCGATCGGCGAGTTGTTCGACGTCGTCTTCGTCGCGGTCAAGTCCTACGACACCGAGTGGGCGACCCGGCTCGCCGTCGCGTACCTCAAGCCCGACGGCGTCGTCGTCGACTTCCAGAACGGGATCAACGACACCCGCGTGGCCGCGATCGCCGGTGCCCACCGGACGCTCGGCTGCGTCATCCTGATCGGCGCCGGCCTGTACGAGCCCGGCGTGGCGCTCCGCACCGATTCCGCGCGGGGCGGCTTCAAGATCGGAGAGCTCGACGGCCGCGACACCGAGCGGGCCCGGAACCTGGCGCGGACGATGTCTGCGGTCGCCGACACGAAGGTCACCACGAACCTGATGGGCGAGCGGTGGTCGAAGCTGGCGCTCAACTGCATGCTGAACCCGATCGCGGGACTCACGGGCCTCGGCACCGCGGAGTGCCGGACCGAGCCCGGGCCGAGGCGGCTGGCCGTGCACCTCGGCGCCGAGGTCGTCCGCGTCGGGCGCGGCTGTGGATTCGAGGTGGAGCCGACGTTCGGGATCCCCGCCCAGCGCTTCGTGGACGCCGCCGAGGGTCGTGGCCTCGCGGAGGTCGAGGCCGGCATCAGCCGCGACGCGACCACGCGGGCGGGCGGCCGCCCGTCGATGCTCCAGGACGTCATGCGGCGACGGCGGACCGAGATCGATCACCTGAACGGCTACGTCGCGAGCGAGGGCCGCCGCGTCGGCGTGAAGACGCCGTTCAACGACAAGGTGGTCGACCTCTACCACGCCCACGGCGTCCGACTGACGCCCGACCCGAAGCACATCGAGCCGCTCCTGGCGATGCTGCCGTGACGACGCCGCCCGGCCCCATCACGGGCCCGTCGGCGTGGCGGGGAGAAGACCTCGCGCGCTCGGACGCGTGGATCCACACCTTCACCGCCTCCGAGCTGTCCGAGCTCCATCGCGCGCTGGCGCGCGTGCACGCCCGAGGCCTCACGCTGCCCGAGATCGGCCGCGACGATTTTCCGCTGCCGACCCTCGGCCCGCGGCTGGAGGCGTTCCGGCGGGAGCTGCTGCACGGACGCGGCTTCGTGCTCCTGCGCGGGCTGCCGATGGAGCGGTACGCGCTCGAGGACACCGCGACCATCTACTGGGGCATCGGGGCGTGGTTCGGGCGGCCGCGCTCGCAGAACGCGCGGGGGCACCTGCTCGGGCACGTCCGCGACGTCGGCTACGACCTGAACGATCCGAACGTGCGGACGTACCAGACCACGAAGCGCCAGTACTACCACACCGACTCCGTGGACCTGGTCGCCCTGCTGTGCGTCCGCAAGGCGAAGTCGGGCGGGCTCTCCAGCCTCGTGTCGTCCGTCACGGCGTACAACGAGATGCGCGCGCGCCGCCCCGACCTCCTGCCCGTCATGTTCGAGCCGTTCTACGTCGACCGCCGCGGCGAGATCCCGCCCGGCATGCAGCCGTTTTTCGCGCTGCCGATCTTCAGCTGGTACGAGGGCGCGCTGACCACCATCTACGTCCGCCGCTACATCGAGTCCGCGCAGCGCTTCCCCGAGGTGCCGCGGCTCACGGCGCGGCAGCTCGAGGCGCTCGACGTCTTCGACGCGATCCTCGAGGATCCGCGCGTGCATCTACAGATGGCGTTCGAGCCCGGCGACATCCAGCTGGTGCACAACCACCAGATCCTGCACGACCGCACCGAGTTCGCGGACTGGCCGGACGCCTCGCGCAAGCGCCATCTGCTGCGGCTGTGGCTATGTCCGCCCGACGGCCGGCCGCTGCCGCCGGCCTTCGCCGCCCGCTACGGCAGCGTCGCCATCGGCGACCGCGGCGGCATCGTCGTCCCCGGCACGACCCTCCACGCCCCGCTCGAGATTGCATGAGCAACCCGCGGTCCGAACCACGGTTGAACGCGGAGCGCAGCCGCGTCGATCTCGAGCGGTTGAACGCGCCACGGTTGAACGCGGAGCGCAGCCGCCGTCCATCTCGAACAGGCCACCCACGGCTCGAGCCGGCCGCCGCGCGGTCGCTACCATGAACATCGGGGTCTCTCTGACCAGCTCGCACGGGGTGCAGGATCCGCGCGCCGGTGCGCGCATGATGATCGAGCGCGCGGCGGCCGCACGGCGCGCCGACCTCGACTCGCTGTTCGTCGGCGACCACCACGCGACGCCGGGCCCGTACTACCAGAACGTGCCGATCATGGGCCGCCTGCTCGCGGAGTGGAGCGACCGGCCGGCCGGATGCCTGTTCCTGCTCCCGCTGTGGAACCCGGTGCTGGTGGCCGAGCAGGTCGGCACGCTGGCCGCCATCGCGCACGGCCGCTTCGTCTTGCAGACCGGCCTCGGCGAGGACGAGGCGCAGTTCCTCGCCATGGGCGCCAGCCTGAAGACGCGCCCGTCGGCGTTCGAGGAATCGCTGTCCGCTATCCGCCGGCTGCTCGCCGGCGAGACGGTCAGCGCGACCGGGCGCTTCACGTTCGAGAACGCGCGCCTCGCGCTCCGCCCCGCCGAGCCGGTGGACGTGTGGATCGGCGCCACCGCCAACGTCGCCATCGACCGCGCCGCCCGGCTGGGCGACGCGTGGCTCGCCTCGCCGGGGCTGCCGCCCGCCGCCGCCGCCGCCAAGAGCGCCGTCTATCGCGAGCGGTGCCTGGCCCACGGCCGGGTCCCGACCGCGATCGCCATCCGCCGGGACGTTTACGTCGGCGAGTCCCGCGCGGACGCCGAGGCGACGCTGGCGCGGGCGGTGGCCAAGGGCTATCGGGGGTTCGATCCGGCAGCGCTCGTGGCCGGTGACGTCGACCAGGTGGCGGAGCAGCTTCGCGCGCTCGGCAGTATGGGCTACACGGACGTGATCGTCCGCCACTTCACGAGCGACCACGCGCGGGTGCTCGCGTCGTTCGCCCGGCTGGGCGAGGTCAGGAGAGCTCTTTCCTGACCAGACGCGTGCCCTCCACGAGGGCGTTCAGCTTCTGCCGCGCCACCTGGCGGGGCGTCTCCCAGAACCCGCAGTCGGGATTGACCCAGAGCTTGTCGGGCGCGACGTGGCGGAGGACCGCGCGGATGCGGGTGGCCACCTCCTCCGCCGACTCGGCCTTGAACGCCTTCACGTCGATCACGCCGGCGCCCAGCTCCTTGTCCCGCGGGAAATCTTTCCAGCGCGCGGCGTCGTCGAGGCCGCGATTGGCGAACTCCAGGACGATCTGCGAGGCGTGGAGCTCGTCCAGCGTGGCGAAGACGTTCGCGTAGTCGCGCACGGCGCTGAACGGCCGTCCGTACAGGTTGCCGAAGCAGATGTGGACGGCGATCTTCGCCTCCACGCCCTCGACGGTCTTGTTGATGCCCTTGCCCACGTCGTGCGGCGAGCCGTGATACATCCCGTGGTGCGGCTCGTCGATCTGGATGAAGTCGGCGCCGACCGCGACCAGGGCCCGGCACTCGGCGTTCACGATGCCGACGAGGTCGGCGAGCAGCGTGTCCTTGGTGAGGTAGCCGCCGCCCAGCTTCAGCGGCACGAGCAGCGTGTAGGGACCCGGCACGGTCGCCTTGATGCGCTTGCCGGTCAGCTCCCGGGCCAGCTTGAACTCCTCCACGATGCCCAGCCCCTGCGGGGCGCTGATCTTCTCGGTGACCTCGAACGGCGTGTTCGTGTCCCACAGCGGCTGGCCCAGGCGGCGGGGCGGCGGCAGCGTCCGGAGGCCGTGGATGCGGTCGTAGAATCCGACGATGAAGCGGACGCGCATCATCTCGCCGGTGGAGACCACGTCGATTCCGGCGCGCTCCTGGTCGAGCAGCGCGACCTGCGTGGCGTCCTCCATGAGCTCCCGCGTGTCGACCATGCCCAGGCGCCCGGCCTCTATCGCCTCCCGCGCGAGCCAGACCCACCCGGGCAGCCCGTGGCTCCCCACGACCGACGTCGGCAGCAGCGGCAGCGTCTCGGTCATCGCTCCTGTCCTTTCCGTGCCTCGTATCCGCGGCCGAGATAGGCCTCGGCCACCCGCGGATCCCGCAAAACCGCGTCGGGGAGACCGTCGGCGATCTTCTGCCCGAAGTCCAGCACCACCACGCGGTCGGTCAGGTCGCCGACCAGCTCCATGTCGTGCTCGAGGCACTCGGCTGGCAGATCGCCCAGGATCTCGCGGCGATGCCGGCGCGCGCCGCCGTCGTCTATCCCGGCCCCTACCGCCGCGCCATCCTCGACTAGACGCGCGCCCCGTTCTGCAGGTGCACCTCGTGCCGCCGGGGGATACCGGCGGGGAGCCCGCGCGCGCGCAGGTGCTCGAGCAGCGCCTGGTACAGCTCGCCGTCCGCGAGCACCACGTCGGGGACGCGCACCCACGGCTGCACCGCGATGCGCACGCCGTCGTGGTCGACCTCCACGATGCGGATGCTGGGCGCGGGGTCCTTCAGGACGCGCGGGTTCGTCCCGACCACCTGCCGCACGCCGGCGAGCAGCAGCGAGACGTCGCCGGGCTGCCCCACCGCGAGCGAGAGGCTCAGCTGCCGCATCGTCCCGAAGTTGTGCAGGATCTCGCCGACGATCTTGCGGTTCGGAATGATCACGCGCGAGCGGTCCACGTGGACGAGCGTGGTCGCCGTCAGCTCGATCGCGGCCACGTCGCCGTACACGCCGGCCACCGCGATATGCTCGCCGACGCGGAACGGCCGCGTGAAGATGATGTTCAACCCCGCCATGATGTTGCCGAGCACGCCCTGCAGCGCGATGCCGACGCCGAGGCCGGCCACGCCGATGCCGGCCACCAGCGGGGCGATCTGGAAGCCGAACTTGTCGAGCGCGACGACGAGCGCGAACAGCATCACGACCAGGCGCAGGGCCCGGCCGATCAGCTGGCGCAACGGCGGCTCCATCTCGCGGCGCACCAGCTGACGGTCGACGAGCCGTCCGACCCACCGGGCGACGAGCGCGCCCACCCCGATGATGGCGATCGCACCGAGCACCTGGAAACCGTAGCGAACGGCGAGGTCGACGATCAGGTCCTGGACTGGCATGGCGACCGGCATGGCGGGTCTCCTCGGGCACGGGTTCGGGTGGACAGGAGGCTAGCCGGGTCCGCACCGTCGGTCAATGCCTGGCGGTTGCGGCGCCGGCCGTCTGTGCCATGCTGAAGGGACGAGGCTCACGCTCCAAAGGAGGACAGCCATGCTGGGCTTTCTCATCGGCGCCATCGCGGGTGGTCTGGCCGCGACCTACTGGCATCGCGAACTCGGCAGCTTCCGGGACCAGCACCTGCCCCGGCTGCGCAACCAGACGGCGGACAAGCTCGAGGCCGCCGAGCGCACGATCGTCGAGGGCGTCAAGAAGGTCTCGACGCAGGCGCGCACGCGCCTGCGTCGAGAGGACGCGTCGGCACCCCACGACGAGGACCCGATGGCCGACCGGATCGGCGGCCCTCGATAGCGTCGGCGTCGCGCGCGCCC
>DASUPA010000302.1:0-4925 GCA_036276335.1 Candidatus Methylomirabilota bacterium
GCCGGCGTCCACCATGCGCTCCACCACGTAGCAGGCCTCGGGCCGCCCGGCGCCGCGGTAGGCGTCGACGGCCGTCGTGTTCGTGAAGACGCCGGTGACCTCGACGTGGATGGCGCCGATGCCGTAGACGCCGTTGAGCAGGGTGCCGTAGAGGAACGTCGGCACCGCCGGCGCGAACGTCGACAGGTAGGCGCCGAGGTTGGCCGTCGTCTTCACCCGCAGCCCGAGGATCTTGCCGTCGCTGGACAGCGCCAGCTCGGCGTCGGTGACGTGATCGCGGCCCTGGGCGTCCGTCATGTACGCCTCGCGACGGCTCGACGTCCAGCGGATCGGCCGCTTGACCTGGCGCGCGGCCCACGAGCAGACCACTTCCTCGTTGTAGAGGAAGATCTTGGAGCCGAAGCCGCCGCCGACGTCGGGCGCGATCACGCGGACCTTGTGCTCGGGGATGCCGAGCACGAACGCGCACATCAGCAGGCGGTGTACGTGCGGGTTCTGCGACGTCACCCACAGCGTCAGCTCGTCCGTGGCCTCGTCGAACCGCGCCACGCACGCCCGCGGCTCCATCGCGTTGGCGACGAGCCGCTGGTTGACGATGCGCTTCTTCACGGTGACCGCCGCCGTCTTGAACGCGGCGTCGGTGGCGGCGCCGTCGCCCAGCGCCCACTTGAAGGCCACGTTGCCGGGCGCGTCGGCGTGCACCTGCACCGTCCCGGGCGCGGTCGCCTTCTCCGTCGCCGTCACCGCGGGCAGCGGCTCCCACGCGACGCTCACCCTCTCGGCGGCGTCGGTGGCGGCGGCCTGGGTGTCGGCGATGACCACCGCGACCGGATCGCCGACGTGGCGTGCGACGTCGGAGGTCAGCGGCATGTGCGGCGGCATGACCAGGTCCTGCACCACGCCCGGGATGTTCTTCGCCTTGCGGAGGTCCCAGCCGCACGGCAGCGAGTTGACGCCGGTCATGTCCTTGCCGGTGAACACGGCGATGACACCGGGATGCGCCTTCGCCGCGGCGACGTCGATGGACTTGATGCGGGCGTGCGCGTGCGGGCTCCGCACGAACGCCGCATAGGTCATGCCGGGGAGCTTCAGGTCGTCGACGTACTTGCCCCGGCCCGTGATGAACCGCGGATCCTCGCGCCGCTTGATGGACTTGCCGAACAGGCGCTCAGTCGCTGTCGCCATGGCTCCGCCTCACTTCTTCCCGGCCATCTGCTCCGAGGCCCACTGGATCGCCTTGACGATGTTGTGGTAGCCGGTGCACCGGCACAGGTTGCCCTCGAGCTGGTGTCGGATCTGGTCCTCGGTCGGCTTCGGGTACCGCTCGAGGATCTGGTGCGCGGCCATGATCATGCCCGGTGTGCAGAAGCCGCACTGGAGGCCGTGCTTCTCCCAGAAGCCCTGCTGGATCGGATGCAGGTCGCCGTTCTTCGCGAGGCCCTCGATGGTCGTGATGCTGGCGCCGTCCGCCTGCACCGCGAAGAGCGTGCACGACTTCACCGCCTGCCCGTTGATGAGAACCGTGCAGGCGCCGCACTGGCTCGTGTCGCAGCCGACGTGCGTGCCCGTCAGGCCGACCGTCTCGCGGATGTAGTGGACGAGCAGCAGGCGGGGCTCGACTTCGTGACTGTGACTCTGGCCGTTGATCGTCATCTTGACTGGCAGTTTCACGACTGGTCCTCCAGGTTCGACGATTGGGCGCGTCAGAGGGTAAGACGACCCCCCAGCCGTGTCAACGGCCAGGCGGGGTTATTGCTGCAGCAGGCGGCGGCCCTCGGCGCGGGCCTGGTCGAGCACGTCCCGCACCGGGAGGCCCTTGGCGCGCGCGACGCGGGCCACCTCGGTGAACTCCGGGGTGACGGTGACGATGCGGCCCTCCAGCCGGGAGACCTTGAAGGCCAGCTCCCCGTACGTCGTGGCGAGGCTCACCGTCTCGCGCGGCAGCGTCGTCCGCGCCCGCTCCGTCCAGCGCACGCCGATCGTCGGCGTCTCCTCGAACACCAGGCGCGTGAGCGCCTCGAGGCGCGCCCGCGGGCAGAGCGCGGTCAGGACCGTCCCCGGCCGGCTGCGCTTCATGATCACGGGCGTGAGGAAGACGTCCACCGCGCCGGCCTCGAGCAAGCGGTCCATCAGCGGCTCGTAGAGCTGCGGCGACATGTCGTCGATGGTCGTCTCGAGCTGCACGATCGTCTCGGCGGCGGCATCGCCGGTGGCCTCGCCGACGAAGCAGCGCAGCACGTTCGGCGTCCCGGGCAGGTCCATCGTGCCCGCGCCGTAGCCGACCGCGCGCACGATCATGGGCGGGATGCGGGTCGCCGGCTCGGCGAGCGTGGTCAGGATCGCCGCGCCGGTCGGGGTCACCAGCTCCGCGCGGACGCCGGTGTCGACGACGGGAAACCCCCTCAGCAGCTCGGCGGTACCGGGCGCCGGGACAGGCATGCGGCCGTGCGCTCCCTCGACGAAGCCGCCGCCGAGCGGGAGCGCCGAGACATACACGACCTCGGCGCCCAGCAGCGCCAGACCGAGCACCCCGCCCGTCACGTCGACGATCGCGTCCACCGCGCCGATCTCGTGGAAGTGAACGGCCTCGCGGGTGGTGCCGTGCACGCGCGCCTCGGCGTCGGCCAGGCGTCCGAAGATCCGCCCCGCCCGCTCCTTGACGGACGAGGGCAGCGGGCTCGCGTCGACGATCGCCTGGATGTCGCCGAGCGTGCGCTCGTGCGGGTGGGCGGCCGGGTCGATCGCGACGTCGATCTTGGTCGCCCGGAACGCGCCCTTCTTCACCTCGCGGCGCACCAGCTCCCAGCCCGGCAGCGGCAGCTTCCGCAGCTCCGCACGCAGCGCCTCGAACGACACCCCCGCGTCCACCAGCGCCGCCATGATCATGTCCCCCGCCGCCCCCGAAGGACAGTCGAAGTACACCACCCTACCCATGGTCACGTGCTCCACCCACGGTGCGAGAAGGCAGCGGCGCCGAGGAGCGAGCAGGACGAGGCCCCCGACGAGGCCGACCGAGGCGTACGCCGCGTACGCCGCAGGGAGTGCCGCAGGAGGGCAACGAAGTCATGCGAAGCCTCATCGGCGGCGCGAATCAGCGTACTTTGGAGACCAGCCGGTTGATCTGAGAGGCCTGATGCGCCGCGCCATACCCGTTGTCCACGTTGACGACCGAGACGCCCGGCGCACACGAGTTCAGCATCGCGAGCAGGGCGGCGAGGCCGTTCAGCGAGGTGCCGTACCCGACGCTGGTCGGCACCGCGATCACCGGGCGATCGACGAGCCCCGCGAGGACGCTCGGCAGCGCGCCCTCCATGCCGGCCACGGCCACCACGACGTTCGACTCCCCGAAGAGCTCCCGGTGCGCCAGCAGGCGGTGCAGGCCGGCGACGCCGCAGTCGTGCACGCGCTCCACGCGGTTGCCGAGCGACTCGGCCACGACCGCCGCCTCCTCGGCCACCGGAAGATCCGCGGTCCCGGCCGACGCCACCACCACCAGACCGATGCCCTCGCGCGCCTCGGGCCGGACGACGATCAGCCGGGGCAGCGGATGATAGACGTGCGGAAGGCCCGAGGCGGCGACCGCCGCGGCCACCCGCTCGTCGGCGCGAGTCGCGAGGACGTTGGCGTGCTCCGCGGCCAGGGTCCGGAGAATCTGCACGACCTGGTCCGGCGTCTTGCCCGGGCAGAAGACCGCCTCGGCGCCGCCGGCGCGAAGGGCGCGGTGAAGATCGACCTTGGCGAAGCCGAGATCGTCGTAGGGCAGCCGGCGCAGGCGCTCGAACGCCGATTCCGGCGGCACGCGCCCGGCCGCAACGTCGTCGAGGAGCCGCCGCAGCCGATCGCTGTCCATCATGGCGTCGGCGGCCGGAGCTTCAGGAGGAGGTTGGCGGAGCCGGACTGGAAGCCGGCGAGGTCGACGGTGACGTAGACGTAGCCGAGCTCGCGGAACCGCGCCAGGATGCGCGCGTGCCGGTCGTCCTCCCAGAGGCGGCCGAGCTCCTCGTGGGCCAGCTCGATGCGTGCGAGCCGATCGTGGTGGCGCACGCGGAACTGCCGGAACCCGAGCGTCCTGAGGAAGGCCTCGGCGTCGTCGATCCGGCGCAGCTTCTCGGCGGTGATGGGGTCGCCGTACTGGAAGCGGGACGACAGGCACGCGAACGACGGCTTGTCCCACGTCGCGAGCCCGAGCGTCCGCGAGAGCTCGCGGATCTCCGCCTTGGTGAGGCCGGCCTCGATCAGCGGCGCCCTCACGCCCCGCTGCCTCGCCGACTGCATGCCGGGCCGGTGGTCGCCCAGATCGTCGACGTTCGCGCCGTAGACGAGCGTCCGGCAGCCCTCGCGCTCCGCGATGGGAGCCAGGTGCGTGAACAGCTCCTCCTTGCAGAAGAAGCACCGGTTCGCGCCGTTCCGGGCGTACTCGGGATTGGCCAGCTCCTCGGTGCGGACGACGAGGTGCCGCAGGCCGATGGAGGCCGCGAGCCGCCGGGCTTCTTCCAGCTCCCCGGCCGGATAGGTCTCCGAGTCGGCCGTCACCAGCACGGCGCGGTCGCCGAGGGCGTCCTTCGCCGCGCGGGCGAGGAGCGTCGAGTCGACGCCGCCGGAGAACGCCACCACGACGCTCTCGAGCTCGCGCAGCACCGCGAGGAGCCGACGGTACTTGTCCTCGACCGCCGTGACCGCCGTCATGCGAGCAACGCCGCGCCGAGCTCGGCAAGCGACCGCATCGGCCGCGCGCCGACGTGGGAGATCACCTCGGCGGCCGCCACCGCGCCGAGCCGCCCGCACGCCGGCAGCGGGAGCCCGTGGCTCAGCCCCACCATGAAGCCCGCCGCGTACAGGTCGCCGGCGCCGGTGGTGTCGAGCACGGCGTCGACCGGATGGGCCGCGATCACGTGCACGCCGTCGCCCCCGACGATGACCGAGCC
>DASUPA010000303.1:0-12186 GCA_036276335.1 Candidatus Methylomirabilota bacterium
GGAGCGCGCCCGCACCGGGTCCGGTCTGATGGTGAGCGGTGCCGTGCGCTCCACGAAGGGCTGCGCGCCGCTCCCCGGCGCTCGCGTGGAATGGTGGTCCGCCGACGAGCGGGGCGAGTACCGGGACGCGCAGCGCGCCACGCAGCACACCGACGCGGAGGGCCGCTTCACCTACGAGACCGTCGCGCCCGGACGCTACCCTGGCCGCCCGCCGCACCTGCACGTCCGCGTCAGCGCCCCCGGCCACAAGACGCTCGTCACGCAGCTCTACCCCGGAGACGGTCAGCGCTCGCTCGCGTCCGACTTCGTGCTCGTCCCCGACTGACGCCTCAGCGCTCGTTCGGGGCGGGTGGCTCCTCGAGCCGCGTGACCTTCGCGGTGAGGGTGGCGGCGCCGCCGGGCCGGGCCACCTCGAGCCTCACGGTCGTGCCCGGCGGTGTGGCCGCCACGCGGCGGGTCAGCTCGCGCGGGTCGGCGACGTCTTCGCCCTGGAAGCGCACGATCACGTCGCCCGGCTTGACTCCGGCCGACGCGGCCGCCGAGCCGGGCACGACCTCCGCGACGAGCGCGCCGCGGGCATCGGGCAGACGCGCGGCCTCGCGCGTCTCGGGGGTCACCGGCGTGACCGCCACGCCGAGGTAACCCCGCACGACGGCGCCGCGGTCGCGAAGCTGCCGCAGGACGTCCTTCGCGACATTGACCGGAATGGCGAACCCGATGCCGACGGAGCCGCCCGTCTGCGAGAAGATCGCCGTGTTGATACCGACGAGCGCGCCGCGGCTGTCGACGAGCGGACCGCCCGAGTTGCCGGGGTTCACGGACGCGTCGGTCTGGATGAAGTCGTCGTAGGGCCCGCTCCCGATGAAGCGCTCCTTGGCGCTCACGATGCCGGTGGTCACGGTCTGCTCCAGGCCGAACGGGTTGCCGATGGCCATGACGGGCTCGCCCACCTCGAGGCGGTCGGAGTCGCCGAACGGCAGGGCGGGCAGACCCCGGCCCTCGATCTTGAGCAGCGCCAGGTCGGTTCGCGCGTCGCTGCCGACGAGCTTCGCCCGGTGCTCGCTCTGGTCCGCCAGCCGCACGACGATGGCATCGGCGCCGCGCACCACGTGGAAGTTGGTGACGATGTAGCCGTCACCGGAGGCGATCACTCCCGAGCCCAGGCTCTGCCGGCCGCGTGGTGTCTCGCCGGGGCCGCGCTCGAAGAACCGGCGGAAGAACTCGTCGCTGAGCGGTCCCCGCGCCTGCGCGCGCTGCGAGGTGGAGACGTTCACCACGGCCGGCCGGGCGGCCCGGGCGAGCTCGACCCAGATGCGGAGCGCGGACGGCAGCGGCGCCTCGCCGCCGGCCTCCTGCCAGAACGGCGACGCGCTGACGCTGTCGGTGGTCGGCGGGTTGACCTTGACGGTGACGACGCCGGTCGCCCAGAGGGCGGCGGCCACCAGCGCCACGATCACGATCAACGCCGCCGAGCGTCGCATCACGCGGCCCGGCGCTGCCCTCCGCGCCCGGCCATCTGCTCCAGCTGCTGGCCCAGCTCCTTGATCCGCTCGGCGCCGAGCTTCTTCTCCGCCATCAGGAACATCTCCTCCTCTTCCTCCTCGACGTGGTGCTTGACCAGCTCGGAGAGGACGGTCATCTTCGCCGCGAAGCGCTCGTCTTCCGGATCGACCTGTGGCAGCTCCGCCAGCACCAGGTCGACGACGTGGTGCTCCTCGAACGCCTCGTCGATCATCTCCTCGGCCTTCGCCGTTCCCACCTCGCGAACGGCCGGGTAGAAGATCTCTTCCTCGATCTGCGTGTGCATCTTCAGGTCGGCCGCAATCTGCTCCATGAGCTTGCGGCGCTGCTTGGGGTCCTCCGTCTTCTCGACCTCCTTGAACAGCTTCTCCACCTGCCGGTGCTGCTTCTTGAGTAGATCGGTCGCCTTCATGGGGTCACCTCCGGCGGTCACCAGAGAGCAAGAACGCTGCCGTCAGTGTGGCCTCGACGACCACGCCGGCCAGGATCGGCCGGAGCAGCCCGAGGTACCGCGTCGAGCCCTGAGCGGGTCCCTCATGCCTCTACACTGGGAGCAGCGACGATGCCACAGCCAGTTCCGCGACCCATGCTGGCCTCGCTCCAGGCGGCGCCCCTCGACAGCCCACGCTTCGCGTACGAGCCGAAGTACGACGGCATCCGGGCGCTCGCGGCGGTCGCCGCCGGCGGCGGTCCCGGGTCGGTGCGCATCTGGTCGCGGCTCGGCAACGAGAAGACCGCCCAGTTCCCGGAGATCGTCCGCGCGCTCACGGGGTTCGCCCGCGGCCTGAAGGCCGACGTCCTGCTGGACGGCGAGATCGTGGCGCTGGACGAGCGCGGCGAGCCGGCCGGCTTCCAGCGGCTCCAGGGCCGTATCCACCTGGCCGCGGAGGCGGACATCGACGGGCGGGCGGCGACCCAGCCGGTGGCCTACGTCGCCTTCGACGTCCTCCGCGACGGCGGGCTCGACGTCCGCGCGCTGCCCCTCACGGCCCGCCGGGCCCGGCTGGAGCGCATCTTCGGCAATACCGGCACGCGTATGCTGCGGCTCAGCGACTTCCACGCCGGCGACGGCCGCCGGCTCTACCGGGAGGCGCTCGAGCGCGGGTGGGAGGGCATCGTCGCCAAGTCGCTGGAGTCGCCGTATCGCAGCGGCCGCCGCAGCGACGCCTGGCGCAAGATCAAGATCCTCCGCCGCCAGGACTGCGTGGTCGGCGGCTTCACGGAGGGCCGCGGCAGCCGCGCGCACTTCGGCGCGCTCCTGCTGGGGGTCTGGGACGGCGGCGCGCTGACCTACGTCGGGCACACGGGCACGGGCTTCAGCGGGCGGGAGCTCGATCGCCTCGCCCGCATCCTGACGCCGCTCGAGACCCCCACCTGCCCGTTCGCCACGCCGCCGCCGGCGAACGAGACACCGCACTGGACGCGGCCCGAGGTCGTCGTCAGCGTCGCCTTCGGCGAGTGGACGGACGACGGCGTCCTCCGCCATCCGAAGTACCTCGGCGTTCGCGGCGACGTCGACTCGCGGTCGGTGCGGCGCGAGTCGGGCGATGCCGCCGTCGACCGCCATCGACGCACGGGGCCCGGGGCAGCCCGTCCCACGGCGCCCGCCCGCGGCAGCCGAAGGGCACGGGTGGAGTTGTGGCCGCGTGCCGCCGGCGCCGCCGGGAGCCTCATCCGACGGCTGGCGGAGATCGAGGAGCGCGGGGGCGAGGGCGTCGTGCAGCTGCCCGACGGCGGTGCGCTGCCCGTCGGGCACCTGGACAAGGTCTTCTGGCCGGCGTCGGGCCTCACCAAGGGAGCGCTCATGCGGTACTACACGTGGGCGGCGCCGCTGATCCTTCCGGTGGTCCAGGACCGCCCGCTCGTCATGCGGCGCTTTCCGGAGGGGATCCGCGGCAAGGCCTTCTACCAGCAGCGCGCGCCGGAGGAGGTGCCGCCGGGCGTTCGCGTGGAGACGCTGCCGGTCGACCGCGAGGTGCCGTCGAGGCTCGTGGGAGGCTCGCTCGCCACGCTCCTGTTCACGACCCAGATCGCCGCCATCTCGCAGGACCCGTGGTTCTCGCGCGTCGGGTCGCTGGACGACGCGGATCACGTCGTCCTCGACCTCGATCCGATGCCGGGCGTCGCCTTCGGGACCGTGGTGGACGTCGCCCGCTGGATCCACGACGAGCTGGAGCGCATCGGCACGCCGTCCGTGCCGAAGACGTCGGGCGCGCAGGGACTCCACGTCTACATCCCGCTGCCGCCGCACACGCCCTACGAGGCCGGCCGGCTGTTCTGCGAGATCGTGGCGACCCTCGTCGCCGATCGCCATCCGCGCGTCGCCACCGTCGAGCGTGCGATCGATGCGCGCGGCCGCCGCGTCTACATCGACTACCTCCAGAACACGCGCGGCAAGACCCTCGCGGCGGCGTACAGCGTCCACGCCACCCCGGACGCCGGCGTCTCGGCGCCGCTCACGTGGCGCGAGGTGCACGAGGGTGTCGATCGCGGCGCCTTCACGCTCCGGACGATGCCGGAGCGCGTCCGCCGGGTGGGCGACCTCTGGAGGTCGCTGCGCACGTCGCGGGGGGCCGATCTCGGCGCCATTTTGCGTGCGTCCGCGTCGCGGCCGCCCCGCGCGCCACGCGCGGGCGGCGGACGCCGCGCGGCGACCCGGGGACGCCGGCATGGCGCTTGATGGTCCGGCGCGTATGCTGGCGCCGATGACGGACGCGTGGGCCATCGCCGACGGCTACGAGGACGCGCTCGGTGTCTGGCGTCCGCTCCGGCCGGCGACGCGCGCGGCGCTCCGCGCCGCCATGGGCGCCGACGGTGACGCGCCACCGCCCGCGCGGGTGCTGGTTGTCCGGGCCGGCGAGCCGCGCCGCCTCCCGAGCCCCGGTCGTCTCGTGCTCGAGGACGGCGCGACCCTGGCCGTCGACCACGCGCTGCCGCCCGACGTCCCGCTCGGCTATCACGTGCTGCTGACGGCACGCGAGCCGGAGCCGACCTCGCTCATCGTCGCGCCGCGCCGCTGTCCCCTGCCGCGTCGCCGCGAGTGGGGGTGGGCCGCGCAGCTCTACGCCACGCGTTCGGACGAGTCGTGGGGCATCGGAGACCTTGCCGATCTCCGCCGTCTCGGGTGCTGGGCGCGCCGGGGCGGCGCGGGCGTCGTGCTGATCAATCCTCTGGGGGCTCCGCTGCCGCTCCCCTCGCAGGAAGCCAGTCCGTACTGCCCGAGCAGCCGCCGATTTCTCAACCCGCTCTACCTGCGCGTCGAGGAGGTGCCCGGCGCCGAGGCGCTCGGCCCCGACCTGGAGCGGCTGGCCGCCCTCGGACGCGCGCTGAATCGCGACCGGCTGATCGACCGCGCGCATGTGTTCGCGCTCAAGATGAGCGCGCTCGAGCAGCTCTGGAAGCACGACGGCGGCCGCGACCCCGCCTTCGAGCGCTATGTCAGGGAGTCCGGCGCAAGCCTCAGGGAGTTCGCCATCTTCTCGGCGCTCGTCGAGCGCCACGGCGGCGGCTTCCGCGGGTGGCCCGCGGAGCACCGGCGGCCGGACGCGGCCGGGATCGCGGCCTTCGCGGACGAGCAGGCGCGCCGCGTGCGCTTCCATCAATGGCTGCAGTGGCTTCTCGACGCCCAGCACGCCCGCGCGGCGGCGGAGATCCGGGTCATGCAGGACCTGCCGATCGGCGTCGCTCCCGATGGCGCCGATGCGTGGGCCTGGCAGGACGTGCTCGTCACGGGGGCCAGCGTCGGCGCGCCGCCCGACCGGTACGTCAAGCGCGGACAGGACTGGGGGCTGCCGCCCTTCGCCCCGCATCGCCTGCGCGCGCTCGCGTATCGACCGTTCATCGAGACCATCCGCGCCGCGCTGCGCCACGCCGGCGGGCTCCGCATCGACCACGTCATGGGACTCTTCCGGCTGTTCTGGATCCCGGCGGGGGCGGTGCCCGCCGAGGGCGGCTACGTGCGTTACCCGGCCGACGACCTGCTGGCCATCGTCGCCCTGGAGAGTCATCGCGCGGGGGCCTTCGTCGTCGGCGAGGACCTCGGCACCGTGGAGGCCGGCGTGCGCGAGCGTCTGGCCGACCAAGGCGTGCTCTCCTCTCGCGTGATGTGGTTCGAGGAGGCACCGACCACCGCCTACCCGGAGCTGGCGATGGCCGCCGTCACGACCCACGACCTGCCGACGATCGCCGGGCTGTGGACGGGCGCCGACGTGGCCGAGCAGCAGGCGCTCGGCCTCGAGCCCAACGTGCGGGAGCTGGACGCCGTCCGTCGGCGACTGTCGCGGGCGGCCGGTGCCGCCGCCGACAGCCCGGTCGAGGAGCTCATCGAGGCCGCCCACCGGCTGCTCGCCGCCGCGCCGTCGCGGCTGGTGACGGCCACCCTCGACGACGCTCTCGCCGTTCGCGAGCGGCCCAACCTCCCCGGTACGACGCAGGAGCGTCCGAACTGGTCGCTGGCGCTGCCCACGCCCCTGGAGAGACTGGAGACGGCGCCGCTGGTGCTCCGGATCGCCGCCGCGCTGGCTCGCTGAGCCATCGACGGCGGCATCCGGGTGTGGCATGGTGAGGCTCATGCGCGTGCTCGTCACCGGAGGGGCCGGCTACATCGGCAGCGTCGTGGCCGAGTGGCTCCTCCAGCATGGGCACGCGGTCGTCGTCTACGACAACCTCGTCCGCGGCCACGCCGACGCGGTCCCGTCCGGCGGCATCCTCGTCCGCGCCGACCTCCTCGATGGCGAAACGCTGTCGCGCGAGCTCCGCGAGCACCGCATCGACGCCGTCGTGCACATGGCGGCGGAGTCCCTGGTGGGTGAATCGGTGGCGCATCCCGACCGCTACTACCGCACGAACGTGCTCGGCGGACTGACGCTGCTCGATGCCATGCGCACCGCCGGCGTCGGGCTCCTCGTCTTCTCGTCGTCGGCGGCCGTGTACGGCGACCGCGCGAAGCAGCCGATCGAGGAGGACGACCCGCCGCTGCCGACGAACCCGTACGGCGAGTGCAAGCTGGCCTTCGAGCGCGCGCTCGGCTGGTACGGGCGCGCCTACGGCCTGCGCTCGGTCAGCCTGCGCTACTTCAACGCGGCGGGCGCCAGCACGTTGTGCGGCGAGCGGCACGACCCCGAGAGCCATCTCATCCCGATCGTGCTCCAGGCGGCGGCCGGCCGGCGGCCGGCGGTGACGATCTACGGCGACGACTACCCGACACGGGACGGGACGTGCGTGCGGGACTACGTTCACGTGCTCGACATCGCGGCCGCGCACGCGCTGGCGCTGGACGCGCTCGCCCGCGGCCACGCCGGCGGGGTCTACAACCTGGGCTGCGGCGGCGAGGGCTACACGGTGCGCGAGGTCATCGAGGCGGCCGGCGCGGTGACGCGGCGGACCATCCCGGTGGTGGTCGGCGCGCGGCGGCCCGGCGACCCGGCCGTGCTGGTGGCGGCGACGGGGCGGGCCACCGAGGACCTCGGCTGGCGCCCGCAGCACCAGGACCTGGGCCGGATCATCCGCTCGGCGTGGGACTGGATGGCGGCCCGCCCCGCCTGACGCTCAGCGCGCGAGCGCGACGCACGCGACGCCGGCGAGCACGATGCCGGCCCCGGCCAGGCGCGGCGGCAGCCGGCCTTCGCGGAGGAGGACGCTGCCGATCAGCGCGGAGAGCACGATCGACAGCTCCCGCGAGGCCACGACGTAGCCGGCCTTGGACAGCTGGAAGGCGAAGAGGACGAGGGTGTAGGCGCCGGCGCTCATGATCCCGGTGGCGACGATCGTCCAGCGGTTGGCCGCCCACTCCGCGCGGGCGGCCCCGCGCCGCCCCCCGATGAGCGGCGCCAGGGCCACCACGCAGCCCGCCTCCATCAGGAGCATGTAGGGCACCGGATGGAGCCGCGTGACCCCGACCTTGTCGACGATCGAGTACGACGCGATGGTGAGGCCCGTGACGACGGCCCATACCGACGCCGAGCCGATGGCCGCGCGCGAGATGGCCCCCGGTTGCCCTCCGAGGCGGTGCAGCACGACGACGCCGCCGATCACGAGCGCGATGCCCAGCACGCCGAGGCGCGAGAGGCGCTCGCCGAGCAGCATCCACGCGACGATCGGGACCAGCGCGACGCCGAGCCCGCGGGCGATCGGGTACACGACGGAGTACGCGCCCGTCGCGTAGGCGCGGCCGAGCGCGTAGAAGTAGAGCACGTGGAGCACGATGGTGCCGGCGACGAACGGCACGGCGTGCCACGGCAGCCCGGCCACCAGCAGCTCGCGCGCGCCCCACGGCGCGAGGGCCGCCGCGGCGACCCACGAGGCGAGCCAGAGGAAGGCGATCGGATCGCGGCCACGCTTGGCGAGCGCGTTCCAGCCGGCATGCAGCACGGCCGCGGCGACGACGAGCATGAGCGCCGTCGCCGTCATCGGAGCTCCGCGATGGCCTCCTCGAACGCCGCCACCACGCCCTCCATGTCCTTGGGCGTCAGCGTGCCCATGTTCGACACGCGGAAGGCGTAGCTCCGGATGTCCCCCTGCCCGGCGTAGATGATGTAGCCGCGCCGCTTCATCGCGTCGTGGAGCGGCTCGTAGGCGATGCCCGGCGGCAGGCGGAAGGTGGTGAGGATGCTCGAGCGGGCGGCCGGCGCGCCGAGCGCCTCGAAGCCGAGACGGGCCATGCCCTCGCGCAGCACGCGCGCGTTCTCGGCGTAGCGGGCGATGCGCGGCGCGAGCCCCTCGCGGGCCAGCTCCACGAGCGCCTGCTCCATCGCGTGGAGCACCTGCACGGCCGGCGTGAACGGAGTGTTGTCCTGCTCCTGGCTCGCGAAGTGCGCGTGGAGATCGAGGTAGACCGAGCGCGGGGGGCGGCCCCGCACCGCGTCGAGCGCCGTCCGCCGCGCGAGCACGAACGAGACGCCCGGGATCCCCTGGAGGCACTTGTTGGCGCTGGCGGTCACGAAGTCGATGCCGTCCTGGGTGACGTCGAGCGTCTCGCCGAACAGCGAGCTCATCGCGTCGACGACGAGGCGACGGCCGTGCCGCGCCGCCGCGCGCGCGATGTCGGGCACCGGATTCAGCAGCCCGGTCGTCGTCTCGTGGTGGACGACGGCGACGTGGGTGGCCGTCGGATGCGCGACGAGCGCCGCCTGGACGTCGGCGGCGCGGATCGGGGCGAAGATGTCGCCGGCGACGGCGACCGTCGGAATGCCGTGGGCGCGCGCGATCCTCAGCATCCGGTCGCCGTAGACGCCGTTGTTCACGACGAGCAGCGTGCCGTCGGCGGGCACCGCGGCGCAGATGGCCGCCTCCACCGCGGCCGTTCCCGAGCCCGTGAAGAGCACCGCCGTCCAGTCGGCGCCCGCGCCCGCGAGGCGCACGAGGCCCTCGCGACAGCGGCGCATCATGTCGAAGCACTCGGGCTCGCGGTGACAGAGATCCGGCATCACCAGCGCCGCGCGCACGCTCGGCGTGGTGTTGGCGGGCCCGGGATTGAGCAGGATCCACTCGCGCTCGGCCATCACGCGCTCCCCGCCACGCTGGCGGCGTTCACGCCCGCGCTCACGCCAGCCGGTTCAGCGCGACGTCGAAGACGTCGAAGTTGCGCAGGCGCGCGCCGGGCGCCGGGCGCGCGGGCCGGTTCAGGACGAGCGGCACGCGCTGCTCCGCCAGTCCGCCGTGCGACCGGAGGGGCGCGTCGAGGCCGGAGAGGTCGTGCCTGGCCTCGGAGGTGCCGAGCACGGTGTCGCGCGCCGCGATGACGATGACGTCGCCCATGCGGTCGACGGGCAGCTCGAAGCGGCGGCAGCCGGCGTCGCGGTCGATGACGAGCTCCATGCCGGGCAGCGCGGCGAGCCGCGCGATGACCTCGCCGGCCGGCGTGCCGTCCGGCAGGTACACGGTGGCGAAGGACCCCAGCGCGCCGTGATGGACCACGTACGGGTCGGTGATCGGCAGGATCACGCGCGCGCGGCCGTCGCCGAGCCACCCGTCGAGGAGGTCTTGAAGATAGACGACGTTCGGGCGGCCGCCGGCGTCGGTCTTGGCGTTCATGCCGTGGTCGGCGGTGAGCGCCACCGTCGCCCCGCCCGCCTCGAGGCGCCCGAGGTAGCCGTCCAGCATCCGGTAGAACTCGTTCGCCGCCGCCGTGCCGGGCGCATGCTTGTGCTGGACGTAGTCGGTCGTCGACAGGTACGTGATGTCGGGGCGCGCGGTCGCCAGCAGCTTCACGCCGGCCGCCACGACGAACTCGCTCAGGGCGGCGCTGTAGACCGACGGCCGCGGCATGCCGACGAGCTCGAGCACGTCCGCCTCGGCCGTCTCCGCGGAGAAGCACGTGCCCTTCAGGTCGTGTCCCAGCAGGCGCCGCAGCTTGTCCTTCGCCGTCACCACGGCCACCGTCGCGCCCTCGCGGGCGAACCGGGCGAGGATCGTCTCCGCGCGCAGGTACGCGGGGTCGTTCATCATCACCTCGACGCCGGTGTGGGGATCGCAGAAGTAGTTGCCGCAGATGCCGTGGACGGAGGGCGGCACGCCGGTGACGATCGACATGTTGTTCGGGTTGGTGAAGCTCGGGATGACGCTGTCGGCGATGGCCCACGTCCCGCGCTCGATGACCGACGCCAGGTACGGCATCGCGCCCGCGTCCATCGCGCGCGTCAGGTAGTCGGGCTCGCAGCCGTCGATGCAGAGGACGACCAGCGGCGAGCGCGGCGCCGCGTACACGCGACCGTTGACGGTAATCACGAAGGCCCCCAGTATACCCGCCATGCGATGTCTCCGCGTTCCCCCGGTCACCGGCGCGCTGCTCGGCACGGCGGCGGCGCTGCTGCTGTCGCCCGGCGGGCTCGCCAGGGCGGTCGCCTCCGCCGTGGCCGCCCTCCCCCGCTCCCCGGGCAGCCGGCGCGCGCGGCCCGCGTACCACCGCGACGAGGCGGCGCGCGCGTGGGGTCTTCGCGCCGAGGCGGCGCGCCTGCAGGCGGAGGAGGCCCGGCAGCGCGCGGCCTTTCTCGCCGAGGCGAGCCGCGTGCTGGGCGGCTCGCTGGACTACGAGGCGACGCTCAAGAGCATGGCGCGAGTGGCCGTGCCGTACCTCGCCGACTACGTGGTGGTCGACGTCCTCGACGCCGACCGTCGGCTCCGCCGCCTCGCGGCCGTCCACGCGAGGCCGGAGCTCGAGCCGCCGCTGGCGGCGGCGCGCGCGTTCGCGGTCGCGCCGGGCGTGGAGAGTCCCGTCGCCCGCGTGCTCGAGCGTGGCGAGTCGACGCTCGTTCGCGAGGTCGACGAGGCGTGGCTGGCCACGCGGCCGCGCGACGCGGAGCATCTCGGCGCGCGTGCGCTCCGTCCGGCGTCGTTGATGCTGGTGCCCCTGCGCGCCCGCGGGCACGCGCTCGGCGTGGTCGGCTTCGCGCGCACCGGGCCGGGGCGCCGCTACGCCCTGGCCGACCTCGCCCTCGCCGAGGACCTCGCCCAGCGGGCCGCGCTGGCCGCCGACAACGCCCGCCTCTACCGGGAGTCGCAGGACGCGAGCCGCGCGAAGGACGAGTTCCTGGCGGTGCTCTCCCACGAGCTGCGCACGCCGCTGACGCCGGTGCTCGGGTGGGTCCGCATGCTGCGCGCGGGAACGCTGGAGCCCGAGGCGGCCGGGCGCGCGCTCGAGACGGTCGAGCGCAACACCCGCCTCCAGCTGCAGCTCGTCGAGGATCTCCTCGACGTCTCGCGAATCGTGACCGGCACGCTGCGCCTCGACCTTCGCCCCGTCGCGCCCGGCGAGGTGCTCGACGCCGCGCTCGACACGGTGGCGCCGGCGGCGGCGCGGAAGGGCATCGCGATCACACGCGACGTGGCCGCCGACGTGCCCGTCGTCGAGGCGGACGGCCACCGCCTCCAGCAGGTCGTGGCGAACCTGCTCTCCAACGCCGTGAAGTTCACCCCCGACGGCGGCCGCGTGGCGGCGTCGATCACGCGCGCCGGCTCCCGCGTCCGCATCACCGTCGCCGACACGGGCGCGGGGCTGCGACCCGATGTCGCTCCGCACATCTTCGAGCGCTTCCGGCAGGCCGACAGCACGCTGACCCGGCGCCACGGCGGCCTCGGCCTCGGGCTGGCGATCGTGCGCCACGTCGTCGAGCTCCACGGCGGGACCGTCGAGGCGTCCAGCGAGGGTCCCGGCCGCGGGACGGCGGTCACGGTCGAGCTGCCGGCGGTCGCGCCCGGCGGCCGCCGCGATGACTGAGCCTCGTATTGTCAACGACTTAGACCAGCGGCCGCGCGACGCGATAAAAAACTGCCGGGAAGGGCGAGGCTCGCCGGTACACTTTCATTCCTCAGAGGGAGGGACCCGATCATGAAGGGCTCACCGGGGAATGCCTTCGTCGTCCGGACGGCCTGGCTCGCCGAATCGAACGTCTGGGTGTGGGAGATGGTCGACGCCCAGAGCGGAGAAGTCACCGAGCGCAGCTGGCCCTCGCACTGGGCCGGCTATCCGAGCCGCGACGTCGCCGAGCGCGCCGGGGTCGCCCGCCTCCAGGAAGTGGCCGGCCCCTCCCGAGCGGCGGAGACGCTCGCCCCGCCGCCGGTATCCCGCGGCCGCGACGAGGCCGGGCCGACGGTGAAGCGACAGCTGGGGCGGTCCGTGCTGATCGTCGTGCCGAGGACGCGCGTGGACCTCTACCAGTCGCTCAAGCG
>DASUPA010000304.1:0-4324 GCA_036276335.1 Candidatus Methylomirabilota bacterium
TCCGCGCCGCTACCGGCGCAGGCGCGGCGCCGCCGCCTGCACCGCCTTGATGATCCCGTGGTAGCCCGTGCAGCGGCAGAGCACGGCCGACAGCCCCTCGCGCACCTGCTCCTCCGTCGGATCGGGATGGGTGCGCAGGAGATCGAGCGCCGTCAGCAGCATCCCCGGCGTGCAGAACCCGCACTGCAGGCCGTGATGCTCCCGGAACGCCTCCTGGAGCGGATGGAGCGCGCCGTTGCTCATCAGCCCCTCGACGGTCGTGAGCTCCGCGCCGTCGGCCTGGACGGCCAGCATCAGGCACGAGCGCGCCGCCTCTCCGTTCACGAGGATCGTGCAGGCGCCGCAGATGCCGTGCTCGCAGCCGACGTGCGTGCCGGTGAGGGCGAGATCTTCCCGCAGGAAGTCGACCAGCAGCTTGCGCGGGACGCACCGGCCCTCGCGCGCGACCCCGTTGACCGTGAGACGGACCGTCACCGGCTCGCTCATGCCGCGCGCCCGATCGCCTTCTTGAGCGCGCGTCCGGTGAGCACGCGCGTGAGGTTGCGCCGGTAGTCCGCGCTCGCGTGGATGTCGGAGTCCGGCTGGACGAGCTCCGCCGCGCGCGCGGCGGCGGCCGCCACCGCCGCGTCGCCCGGGCCGTCGCGCTCGACGATCTCCTCGGCCGCGCGGAGCCGCACCGGCACGGGCCCGGCGCCGGCGGACGCGAGGCGCACCGTCAGCCGTCCCCCCTCGCGCCAGCAGGCGGCCGCGATCCCGACGATGGCGAAGTCGCCGTGGCGCCGCGCGAACTCCTCGAAGGCCCAGCCGGCGCCGGCCGGCATGGCCGGCAGCCGCACCTCGGTCAGCAGCTCGTCGGGACCGAGGGTCGTCGTCAGGTAGGTCTCGAACAGCTCCGCCGGGCCGAGCACGCGCTCCCCCTTCGGGCCGCGGACGACGACGCTGCCGTCGAGCGCGGTCAGCACCGCCGGATACTCCGCGGACGGATCGGCGTGGGCGATCGAGCCGCCGATGGTCCCGCGCGAGCGGATCGGCAGGTGGCCGACCCAGCGCGTCGCTTCCGCCAGCAGCGGCAGCCGGCGCGCCACCACCGGCGAGAACTCCACGGCCCGCTGCCGCGTCATGGCGCCGAAGGCGACGCGGCCGTCGACCTCGCGGATGCCGGCCAGCGCGGGGATGCGGTTGAGGTCGATGAGCGCCGCCGGCCGCGCGAGGCGGAAGTTCAGCAGCGGCACGAGGCTCTGGCCGCCGGCGAGCGGCTTCGCGTCGCCGCCGTAGCGGGCCAGCAGCGCGATTGCCTCGTCCACCGTGCGGGGCGCGTGATAGTCGAACTTCGGCGGCTTCATTGTAGCGACCGCGGGTGGGCCGGCATGAAGCGTGGGTGGCCTGTTCGAGATGGCTTCCGGCTGCGTTCGGCAAAACGTGGGTGGTGGCCTGTTCGAGGTGGTTTCCGGCTGCGTCCGGCAAAGCGTGGGTGGTGGCCCGTTCGGATCAACGCCTCACGTCTCCTTCGGTCGGTCGCCGCGCGGCGGCAATCAGACGCCACAGGCGCGAGGGCGTCATGGGCAGCTCGGTGATCTTCACGCCGAGCGGCTTCAGCGCGTCGGTGACCGCGTTCGCGATCACCGCGGGCACCGTCATCGACGACGACTCGCCGAGGCCCTTGGAGCCGAGGGTGGTGAGCGGCGAGGGCGACACGACGTGCGCGATGTCGATCTCCGGCGCCTCGCTGGCCGTCGGCACCAGGTAGTCCATGAAGCTGCCGGCGAGCGGCTGGCCCGTCTCGTCGTACTCCATCTCCTCGTAGAGCGCGCCGCCGAGCCCGTGGAGAGCGCCGCCGTAGATCTGCCCCTCGGCAATCATCGGGTTGATGATGACGCCGGCGTCGTGGACCGTCACGTACTTCACGATCTTGATCGCCGCCGTGTCGGGATCGACCTCCACCGCCATCACCTCGGCGATGAAGCCGTACGTGTTCGACGAGTTCACGCGGTCCTCGTGGTCCACGGACCTCGCCTCGGTGAAGCCGAAGACCGCGGTGGCCTGGAGCATCGGCTCCATGCCCTCCGGCAGCGACTCCGTGTTCCAGTGCGCGCGTCCGGCCAGCTCCTTGATCGAGTAGGACGCTCCCTTGCCGGTCCGCGTGCGCACGGCGCCGTCCCGGAACTCGAGCTGCGCCGCCGGCAGCTCCATCAGATGCGCCGCGTAGTCGACCAGCTTCGCCTTGAGCTTGCGCGCGGCCAGGGCGACGGCGCTGGTGCCGATGGAGCCGAAGCGGCTCGAGTACGTGCCGGACGAGATGGACCAGGGCCGGGTGAACGTGTCCATCTCGTCGACGACGGTCACGTCCGTCGGCGTCACGCCGAGCTCGTCGGCGACGATCTGCGACACGATCGTCTGGTGCCCCTGCCCCTGCGGCGTGCTGCCGAGGATCGCGAGCACGCGGCCCAGCGGGTCGATCTTGACGCTCGCGGATTCCGTCGCGCCCGACTTCGGCAGGTACTCCGGCTTCGCCCGGAACTGCGGATCGAGCGCCGTCGCGACGTAGCCCATGTTGGAGACGGACGGGTCGATGGCGACGGCGAGCCCGATGCCGAAGTAGCGCCCGGCCGCGCGCGCCCGGGCCTGCTCGCGGCGCAGCGCGTCGTAGCCGGCGAGCTCGAGCGCCTTGTCGAACGTCGCCCGGTAGTCGCCGCTGTCGTAGAGGCCGCCGGTGGGCGTCCGGTACGGCAGCTGGTCGGCCGCGATGAAGTTCCGGCGCCGCACCTCGGCCGGGTCCACGCCGACGGCGTCCGCGAGCCGGTCCATCATGCCCTCGGTCTCGAAGTACAGGTGCCCGCACGCGTAGCCGCGATTGGGCCCGGTGAGGCTCTTGTTGGTCATCACCACCGAGGCGTCGACCTCGAGATCCTGGAACCGGTACGGGCCGACGAAGTTCCCCGTGGGGCGGAACGAGCAGCCGGGCTCGGGGCTGCGGATGTAGCCGCCGACGTTGTCGTACCACTTGTAGCGCATGCCGAGGACGGTGCCGTCCTTGCGCGCCGCCAGCTCGCGCCAGGCGATCCGGTCCGTGCCGCTGGACGAGGCGATGAGGTGCTCACGCCGGTCCTCGATCCACTTCACGGGCACGCCCGCCTTCCGGGCGGCCAGCGCGATGAGCGCGATGTAGGGGTACATGCTCGACTTGATGCCGAAGGAGCCGCCGATGTCGGCCGGCACGATGAAGCGCAGCTTGTTCTCGGGGAGCCCGAGCACCCGCGCCGTGAGCGGATGCATGATGAACGGCCCCATGAAGTTCGACCAGACCGTCACCACGCCGTCCAGCGTGTCCCAGCGGGCGATGAGCCCGTACGTCTCGATCGGCGTCGAGCCGTACTTCGGGAACCGGAAGCGCTCGCGGATGACCACCTCCGCCTCGCGGAAGGCGCGGTCGGGATCGCCGTACACGAGCCGGCGGTGGCCGGCGAGATTCGAGCCGACCGCGTCGTGGAGCACGGGCGCATCGGGCTCGAGCGCGTGCTCGGGATCCACCACGGCCGGCAGCGGCTCGTAGTCGACGACGACCGCCTCGGCCGCGTCCTCGGCCAGGTACCGATCCCGGGCGACGACGACGGCCACGGGCTCGCCGACGAAGCGCGCCTTGTCGGTGGCCGACGGATAGTAGTGCACGGGCGCCGTGACCCCGACCCCGAACGGCTTGCACGCCTTCGCGACCTCGGCGCCGGTGAGGACGGTCACCACGCCCTCCATGGCGAGCGCCGCCGCGACGTCGTAGCCGCGGATGCGCGCGTGCGCGTGCGGCGAGCGGACGATGGCGGCGTGATGCACGTTGGCAACGGGCGGATGGTCGTCGATGAACGTGCCGCGTCCCGTGAGGAGGCGGAAATCCTCGACGCGTTTGACGGACCTGCCGATCCAGGCGCTCTCGGTCATGCGGGCCTCGAACTGTAGTCAGGGTCCAATTGTCCTGTCAAGCGCGCACGCGGGCTCGTCATCGCCGCGCTCGCAGGCGGTGGGTGACCTCGAGCACCAGCGTGGCGTTCAGGCAGATGATCGCCGCCAGCTCGCAGGGCTCCTCCAGGAGAGTGTTCAGCAGTCTCCCGCCCGGCCCGACCGACTCCGGCCCGTCGATGTCGGTGCGCTGCGCGAGCGCCATGAAGCCGGCGCCGACGGCCGCCGGAGCGAGCCGCCACGACAGCATCTCCCGCGCGGCGGCGGCCTCGCCGCCACTGATCCACCAGGCGGCGGCGGTCGCGCCGCCGAGCAGCACGACTGCCGGAATCCAGAAGACCCCGTACTCGACAGCCACGTTCAGCGTGTCGTGAAG
>DASUPA010000305.1:0-4513 GCA_036276335.1 Candidatus Methylomirabilota bacterium
CGGCCTCCAGAAGAGCGGCAGCTCCGTGACCTGATTCCAGACCATGAAGTCCGGCAGCGACGACTGGTAGACGCTCCGCGCCCCGATCTCCAGCATCAGGTGCATCCCCATGGCGTAGGCGCCGAGGCCGAAGAAGACGCCGTGGCCGAGGCTGAGCACGCCGGCGTAGCCCCAGAGCAGGTCGAGGCCGAGCGCGAGGATCGCGTAGGCCAGGAACTTGCCGAAGAGGTTGAGCGTGAAGTCCGACACGTGCAGGGGCGAGTCGGACGGCAGGACGTTGCCGAGTGGCAGTCCGACGACCGCCAGCAGCGCCAGGCCCGTCACGACCGCCGTCTCACCCCTCCGCATGGCGACCCCGCGGAGCGAACAGGCCGGCGGGCCGGCGCTGCAGGAACAGGATGACGGCGACGAGGATGGCGACCTTGGCGAACACCGCCCCCAGCGCGGGCTCGATCCCCTTGTTCAGGCCGCCGATGCCGGCCGCCGCCACGATCGTCCCCGCCAGCTTCCCGACGCCGCCGCTGACGACGACCATGAACGAGTCGACGATGTAGTTCTGGCCCAGCGAGGGCCCGACGTTGCCCACCTGGGTCAGCGCGCACCCGGCGAGGCCGGCGAGCCCGGCGCCGGCGGCGAACGTGCCCGCGTCCACCCAGCCGGCCCGGACGCCGAGGCAGGACGCCATGCCCCGGTTCTGGGTGACGGCGCGGATGCGCAGCCCTGCGCGCGTGCGGAACAGCACCCAGTACGTCGCGGCGACGGCGCCCGCGGCGAGGCCGATGATGAAGAGCCGGTTGTACGGGAGCGTCAGGCCCGCCATGACGGGCAGGCCTCCCGACAGCCAGCGCGGCGACGCCACGTCGACGTTGGCGGCGCCGAACCAGAGCCGCAGCCCCTGCTGGATGACGAGCGACGCGCCCCAGGTCAGCAGCAGCGTCTCGAGCGGCCGCCCGTAGAGGCGGCGGACGACGCCGCGCTCGAGCGCGACCCCGACCGCTGCCGTCACGAGGAACGACACGGGCAGCGCCACCGCGAAGTAGTAGTCGAGCGCGCCCGGCCACGCCGCCCGGAAGATGTTCTGCACGACGAACGTCGCGTAGGCGCCCAGCGCCATCAGCTCGCCGTGCGCCATGTTGATGACGCCCATGAGCCCGAAGACGACCGCGAGGCCGAGAGCCATGAGCAGCAGGATCGACGCGAGCGAGGCGCCCTGGAAGGCCGTCTCCACCACCGTCGTGAGCATCGCCCACCGCTCGATCCGCCGGACGGCCTCCGACGCCGCCGTCCGGAGCGCGGCCGGCGCGCTCCGGTCCCCCGCCAGCGCGCGCAGCGACGGCAGCGCCGCCGTGGAGTGCAGCGCGCCCAGCGCGCGGGCCGCCTCCACCCGGATGCCCGGCTCCTCGCCGGCGAGCCGGATGACGGCCAGCGCCTCGGCCAGCGCGTGCCGCACCCAGCGGTCGGACTCGGTCGCGAGCGCCGTCTCGATGAGGCCGGCCGCGCGCGCGTCCGCCTGGTTGCCGAGCTTGATCGCGGCGCCACGGCGCACGCCGGGATCGGGATCGGCGAGCTGCCGGCGCGTCTCGTCGGCGTCGAGGAACGGCTTGATGGCGATGCGAAGCCGCCGGTCGGCGGTCACCTCGACGAGCGACGACGCCGGCGCGCGCCCGCGCGCCGCGCCGTCGTGGGGCGCCCGGAGCTCGATCACCTCCTGGGCGCCCTGCCCCGACCGGTCGCCGGCGACGAACAGCTCGACCGTGCCGCCGGTCACGCGCGCGTAGACGTGCCCGTCGCGGAGCGCGGCGAGGAACTCCAGCCACCGGGGATCGCCGGTGCGCCCGAGCGCGGTCACCGCCGCCTCCCGTCGCTCGCCGCCCTCGGTCGCCAGGTCGGCCAGGGCGCGGTCGACGTCCGCCGGGGGCGGCGGCGCGGCCCGGCCCGCCGCAGGCGCGGCGAGCCAGGCCACCAGCAGCACGCTGAGCACGCGTCGCATCATGCCTTCTTCCGGTACGTCCCCTTGTGATCGACCCAGTCGCAGCCTTTGTCCGGGCTCGTGTACTTCGACCACGGCTCGGGCTCCACCAGCCCCTTCGTCCGCGAGACGACCTTGAACTGGCCGTTCTTGAGGATCTCGCCGATGAGCACCGGCTTGTAGGTGTGGTGGTTGCGCGCGTGCATCTTGATCTTGCCGCCGGGCGCGAGGAACTCCTGCCCGTAGACGGCCTTCCGGACGGCGTCGACGTCGGTGGTCTTCGCCTTCTCCACCGCCTGCTTCCAGATGTGGACGCCGAAGTACGCGGCCTCCATCGGATCGTCCGTCACGCGCTTGGCGCCGCCGGGCAGGCCTCTCTTCGCCGCGTACGCCTTGAACGCGTTGACGAACCTCGCGTTCTGGGGCGTTTCCACCGACTGGTAGTAGTTCCACGCCGCGAGGTGTCCCACGAGCGACGAGGTGTCCATCCCGCGCAGCTCGTCCTCGGCCACGCTGAAGGCCATGATCGGAGCATTCTCGGCGCGCATGCCCTGGTTCGCGAACTCCTTGTAGAAGGGCACGTTGCTGTCGCCGTTGATGGTCGACAGGACCGCCGCGTTACCGCCGGCGGAGAACCGCTTGATCTTGCCGACGATCGTCTGGTAGTCCTGATGGTTGAACGGCGTGTACTCCTCGGCGATGCTGTCGGCGGAAATCCCCTTCGCGAGCAGGAACGCGCGCAGGATCTTGTTCGCCGTGCGCGGAAAGACGTAGTCGGTGCCCAGCAGGTAGAACTTCTTGTACCCGCCCCCTTCCCTCGACATGAGGTACTCGGCGCCGGGGATCAGCTGCTGGTTCGGCGTGGCGCCCGTGTAGAAGACGTTCCGGCTGCACTCCTCGCCCTCGTACTGGACCGGGTAGAAGAGCAGGCCGTTGTTGTTCTCGAACACCGGCAGCACGGACTTGCGGCTGACCGACGTCCAGCAGCCGAACACGACGGCGACCTTGTCCTGGAGCAGGAGCTGCTTGGCCTTCTCCGCGAAGAGGTCCCAGTTCGAGGCCGGGTCGACCACCATCGGCTGGAGCGTCCGTCCGAGCACGCCGCCCCTGGCATTGATCTCCTCCACCGCCATCAGGACGACGTCGCGGAGCGACACCTCGCTGATCGCCATCGTGCCCGACAGCGAGTGCAGCACGCCGATCTTGATCGGCTCCTTCGACTGCGCGGTGACGATGCCCGGGAGCCCGTGGGCGGCGGCCACGCCGGCGGCGCCGGCGACGGTCGTCTTCAGAAAATCTCTGCGCGAGTACGTGGACATGGCATCTCCTCTGACGTGGCTGGCTGCTCCGTGGTCGGCGGCGCCGTTGCCACCCCGTCTGTGGACGCCGGTGTCCGGTGGAGGGTCACGACTTTGCGACGGTCTCGGAGACGAGCAGGGCCTTGGCGATGTCGACCATCGGCCGGCGACTGTCCATCGCCGCGCGGCGCAGCCGGCGAAACGCCTCGTCCTCGGTGAGCCCGAGGCGCGTCATGAGCGTGCCCTTCGCGCGCTCGATGACCTTGCGCTCCTCGAGCGATTGCTTGAGCCTCCGCGCCTCCGCGAAGCGCGCGATGGCGAGGTCGAGCGCGGGCGCCAGCTCGGCGGGGCGCAGCGGCTTGAGCAGGAACCCCATGACGCCCGCCTGGCGCGCGCGCTCCACGAGCGCCTCGTCGGTGTGGCTGGTGAAGAGGACGACCGGGCAGTCCGCCTGGGTCACCTGCGCCGCGGTCCGGACGCCGTCACCGTCGGGAAGCCCGGCGGCGCACACGACCACCTCGGGCGACGTCCGGCGGACCATGGCGAGCGCGTCGCCGCCGCGCACCGACTCGCCGACGATCGCGCCGCCCGCCATGCCGACGGCGCTGCGAAGCGCCGCCCGCGACGGATCGTGATCGTCCACGATCGCGACACGCCAGCGCGCGTTGCTGCCGCCGTCCTGGGCCTTCATGGCGGCCCACTACGGCAAGCGCGGTGCCAGACCCGGCTCGCATCAAAACAGCGAGTTAGCGGCCGGGGCCCCACGCCGCGTGCCCACGCCCACGGCACTCGCCCACCGCATGCCCAAAACGGCGGCACGCCGCACGCCCCCGGCGCGCCCCGCGTGGGGTCGGACTGAGCGCGAGAGAGCCGGATTCGCGGCCCGACGTCAGGGAAACGGAAGCGGGCGCGGTCGCGTCAGGCCGACCGCTTCGGGCGTCGGGCGCGCGGCGGCCGGCCGTCCCACACGGCGCGCATGGCCCGGTGCGGGATCGGTGGCTTCATGTGGCAGAGACACGGGCAGTTCCGGCCGACGCATCGGCCGTCGAGGCATCGAGCCACGTCAGGAGGGAGCTGGATATTTCGAGTCATCCCGGATACCGGCCTCGCGGAGCCCGGTCTGGCCGGGCCCCGCGAGGCGTGGCAAGTGCGTCTCAGATATCGTAGTACAGCGCGAACTCCCAGGGGTGCGGGCGGAGCCGTACGGCGTCCACCTCGTTCTTCCGCTTGTACTCGATCCACGTCT
>DASUPA010000306.1:0-3292 GCA_036276335.1 Candidatus Methylomirabilota bacterium
GGCACCGGCATCATGCAGCTGGCCGCGCGGCCGCCGGCGTCGGCGGCGATGGCCGCGGGCACGGTCGACGCGCTCGCGGGCGGCGGGCGCGTCATCGCGGGGCTGGGCGTCTCCGGCCCGCAGATCGTCGAGGGCTGGTACGGCCAGCCCTGGGGCCGGCCGTACTGGCGCATCCGCGACTACGTCGCCATCATGCGCAAGATCTTCGAGCGCAAGGAGCCCGTCGCGCACGCGGGCCGCGAGATCTCGCTCCCGTACACCGGCCCCGGCGCCCTCGGCGTCGGCAAGCCGCTCATGCCGATCCTGCACATGAATCCGCGCCTGCCGATCTGGCTCGGCACCGGCACCGAGGCGAACGTCAAGCTGACCGCCGAGATCGCCGACGGGTGGCTGCCGCTCGGCTTCGTCCCGCGGCTGATGCCGATGCTGCGTGCGTGGCTGGAGGAAGGCTTCCGCCGCGCCGGCACCGGCAAGGGCTTCGCCGACTTCGAGATCCAGCCGCGGGCCGAGGTGGCCGTCACCGACGACGTGCGCGGCGCGCTCGCCCGCATGAAGCCGCGCGTGGCGCTCTACGTCGGGGGCATGGGCCACCGCGACAAGAACTTCCACAAGGAGATGATGATCCGCCGCGGTTTCGCCGACGCCGCCCAGCGCATCCAGGAGCTGTTCCTGGCCAGGCGCAAGGACGAGGCGGTCGCCGCTGTGCCCGACGAGTTCTGCGACGAGATGGCGCTGGTGGGCCCGCCTGCCCGCATTCGCGAGCGCTACCGCGCCTGGGCCGACTGCGGCATCACCGGGCTCACGATCTCGACCGAGCAGCCGGAGGCGCTGGAGCTGATGGCCGAGATCGCCGGCACCAGGCGCTGATCTTCTGGGATGGGGGGCGTCCGGAGCCCCCATATCAGGCGGCCAGCGCCGACGGCAGGGCCGCCAGGACCTCCCGGAGACAGTCGCGCAGGCGCGCGATGTTGCCGTCCGCCTTCGGCGGCGTCTCGCCGCGGCGTACCTGGGCGATGAACTCGTCCGCGGTGGTCGTCATGAGCAGCGACGCGTTGATCTCGAGCTGGATGGCGTGCACGCGCGCGTCCGGCCGGCCGTACGTCGCCACGATGTTCCCGCCCCTGTAGCCGGCGACGTCCTTGTGCGCCGCGAAGCCGTGGCGCGCGAAGATCCCGGCGATCACGGCCGCGAGCGCGGGCGCGCACGTCGCGTCCTGCCGCGTCCCGATGATGACCTGGTGCTCCTGCATGCGGCGCGGGCTGCCGGTGTGCCCGTCGAGGAGGATGGCGTAGCCGTGCGCCGCGCGCGTCTCGGCGAGCAGGCCGTCGAGCGCCGCGTAGTAGGGATCGTAGTGAGCCCGCAGCCGCGCCTCGAGCTCCGCCGGCGCCAGCGGGCGCGCGAAGATCGGCACGTCGCGCATCGTGTGGGTCCGCACCACCCCGCGCCGCGAGCGCACCGCGCCGTCGTGCTGCTCGAAGTCGTCGCGCCGGCGATTGACGTCGACGAACATCCGCGAGTACGGCGTCGCGAGCACGGTCGCCCCGTGCTCGTGCAGGTCGCCGTAGAGGTCGCCGACGAACACGTCGGCGAACCCGTAGGCGAACGTCGAGAAGGACGGCTCGCGGTAATCGTCGTGCGTGATGTGGGGCAGCGCCTGCGTGCCGTAGTGGGGAACGCTGACGACGACCGGCATGCGCGTGCTCGACGCCGGGCGTCGGACGATGGGAAACGCGATCGCCATCGTGACAATTCTACTGCGCCACGGCGCCGGCGCGCCGCGTCTGGCACGGTCGATGCTGGAAAACGCTCCGTGGACAACAAGTTTCCCGATCTTCACCGGATGGTGCGGCAGCGGATCGACGCTGGCGAGCTACCGTGCGAGCCTGGCACGAACCGGATGTGGGCCGGCAAGGGCGGCGGCAAGCGCTGCTCAGCCTGTGACCAACCGATCCCGCCCGCCGATAACGAATACGAAGTTGTGCTCGATCAGGATCTCACCGGGTCGCCCGGCTCGCTGCTCTTTCATCGCACGTGCCTCGACATCTGGATCCTGGAGTGCCGGCGCCGGACCGGGTGACACGCGCCCCCCGCGACGTCGATGACCTCGCCTCCGCGCTGTTGATGTCCTGACGGGGAGTGGACACCGCTGTCGGTCGGCCGACGCTGGCCTATTGACACGCCGCGATCCGGTGTGCGACTCAACGACACGGATGAGACGATCGCTCGGGATGCGTCGCCGTCGATCGATGGACCTGTCCCCCGGTAGGCTCGATGCGGAGGCAACCATGGACTACCAGAGCATCACGACCCGGCAGCAAGCGACCTGGGCCACCGGTGACTTCCACGAGCTGGCCCGCCAGCTGACCTTCGTCAGCGAGACACTGTGCCAGGCGGTGGATCCACACGCCGGGCAGCGCGTTCTCGACGTGGCCTGTGGCAGTGGAAACGTCGCGCTGGCCGCCGCGCGCCGGTACTGCGATGTCGCGGGCATCGACTACGTCCCCGCGCTGGTCGAGCGGGCGAAGGCGCGCGCGGCGGCCGAAGCCGTGCAGGTCGACTTCCGGGTCGCCGATGCGCAGGCCCTGCCGTTTCCCGATGCGAGCTTCGACGTCGTCGTCTCGCAGTTCGGCGTGATGTTCGCGCCCGACCAGGAGAAGGCGGCCGGTGAGCTGCTGCGCGTCTGTCGGAAGGGCGGACGGCTCGGTCTCGTCAGCTGGATGCCGCAGGGCTTCGGCGGCGACTTCTTCGCGACCGTCGCCCGTCACGTCCCTCCGCCGCCGGGCGTCACACCACCTGTCCGGTGGGGCACGGACTCCGGTCTCGCCGAGCTGCTCGGCCCTGGCATCACCTCGATCACGAGCGACCGGCGGAGCTTCTTCCAGTACTATCGCTCGGTCGAGCACGCGATCGACGTCTTCCGGACGTATTTCGGCCCGACCGCGCGGGCGTTTGCCATGCTCGAGCCGGACGGGCAGAAGGCGCTCCGGACGGATATCGAGGCGCTCTTCCGCCGCTACAACCGCGCGACGGACGGGACCGCGGTCCTCGAGGGACAGTACCTGCAGACGGTCGCGATCCGCGCGTAATCGCCACACCCATGATGTGGCGGTACCTGCGCCCGGCGTGGTCTCCGCCGGCCGGCCGGCGCCCGGCGTGTAGTCGGGAGCTCGCGCGACCGGTGAGCGCCGGCCCTCAGGCGTGCCGGTGCGGGTGCCCGCGCTCGTAGTGGGCGCGGAGCAGGTCGGCGCCGAAGCCGTTCCGCGGATCGTGCCAGACCGAGTGGATGTGGTTC
>DASUPA010000307.1:0-10958 GCA_036276335.1 Candidatus Methylomirabilota bacterium
GTCGCGAGCGCGGCGCGGTGCTGCTTCACGAGGGCCAGGACCTCGCGCGCCTCCTCGACGAGCCGGCCGTCGCGCAGGAGGCTCAGGCCCTCGCCCTGCGTCTCGAGCCCGCTCGACATCGCCGCGAAGCCGCCGCCGAAGCCGAAGGCGGCCCGGTGGCACGCCGAGTCGAGCGTGGGCATCCAGACGATGCGCGCGCCCATGCGCAGCGCCACCTCCACGGCTCGGGGATTGATGCCGCCGACGTACCGGTTCAGCACGAGGCCGCCGTGGACGCGGATCCCCGACACCGCGCGTCCGGCCAGCTGCGCCCGCGACGCCGTGCCCTCGAAGTGGTTCTTCATCACCACCCCGGCGAACCCCTTGGCCGCGGCGTCGGTCACCATCTGCACGTCGTCGGCGATGCGCGGGAAGAGATCCGGCGAGGAGTGGACGTGGAGATCCCAGGCGCCGTCGAGATCGATCACCGGCCGGATTGTACCGCCGGGAGCCCCGGCAGGCCGCGCGTCCATGCCGGCAGCGGCGGATGGTGGCTGACCAGGCGGCCCTGCCGGTAGACGGCGACGACGCGGTACGGCGCGTCGAAGGAGCTGTTGTCGAGCAGGTAGGCCTCGTCCACGAGCGGGATGGCGGCCTTCGCGTTGGCCAGCGTCCGCGGAAACCGCGCGCGGAGCTTCGCATCGGGAACGTCGTGGCCGCCCTGCCGGGTCCGCTGGTGCACGCGGGCGATCGACAGCGCGGCGCTCTCGAGGCCGATGAAGACGAGGAAGACGGCGAAGCCGCGCCTGCGAGCGGCCTGGAGGAACCGCAGCTTGGCGCCGTGCGGGTCGGAGAACACCGTCTCGGTGCCGAACGACACGCCGGCCTCCACGAGCGCCGCTCGCAGGCGCTCCGCCTCGCGGAACGCCCGCCGGTCGACGTCCTCGCGGGAGGCCGCGGGCTCCGCGGCCCGCACGCGGCGGGCGACCTCGTCGGCGTTGACGTACGGCAGTCCCAGGCGCTCGAGGTACTCCGCGAAGAAGGTGCTCTTGCCGGCGCCGTTGGGGCCGGCCACGAAGATCAGCAGCGGCCCGTCGGCCGCACCGGCGCCGAGCGCGGCCAGCGGCGCCCCGCTCACGTGCGCTTGCGCGCGGACCTTTTCCGGGCCGGGACGAAGCGCCGGTGGACGAGGCGTCCCGGCGTCCGCCGCCCGCGCTCGGCGACCTCGGCCACCAGGCCGGGCCGCTCGGGATCGCTCGTGTACACCGGTCCCCCGCCGGCGCGGATGCGCGCCTTGACGCTCGCACGGTCGTCATCGCTCACGAGCCCGGCCAGCAGGTCGTGCACGGCCTCGCGGGACACGAAGGCCGGCATGGGCAGCGCGGTGCCCACGCGCTTGAGGGCGAGGACGTCGTGGTAGGCGGCCATGACCTCGATCGCGCGCCCCAGCGTCGCCCAGTGCTCGATCTGGGCGGTCGCCGAGCGGTGGGTGCTCTCCGCCTCCTTCTTGGCCAGCGCCAGCAGCCTGTCGGAGACCTTCACCGGAACGGCCATGCCCGGCCCCTCCTCGAGTAGCATTGTACTACCGCGGCGGTAGCGGACGACTACTCCGCCGCGGCACGGCCCCGCCGCCCGCCACGCCGCGCCCGCGCGGCCGGCGCGTTGACGGGCGGCGGCGCGGCGGTCATAATGCGGGCACATTGCTCGCTCGCGAGTCCTAGGCGCTTCGCTCGCTCGCCGCATGCCACGCGTCTTCTACGGCTGGTGGATGGTCGCCGCCGGCTTCGGGCTCGAGTTCCTGATCGGCGCGCTGATGTTCCACGCCTACGGCGCCTACGCCGTGCTCCTGCGGGAAGAGTTCGGCTGGAGCAAGACGCTCCTCTCGGCCGCCTTCTCCATGGCGCGCGCGGAGAGCGGCATCCTGGGCCCGATCCAGGGGTGGCTCACCGACCGGTTCGGGCCGCGGGCCCTCATCCGGACCGGCATGGTGGTCTTCGCGATCGGCTTCCTGTTCTTCAGCCGGATCGACGGCGCGGTGGGGTTCTTCCTCGCGTTCTTCCTGATGGCCGTCGGCACCAGCCTCGGCGGCTACCTGCCGATCAGCGTGGCCATCGTGACCTGGTTCCGCCGGCGCCGCGCGCTCGCGCTCAGCATCAGCGGCATGGGCATGGCGCTCGGCGGCCTGCTCACCCCCATCGTCGTCGCCGCCCTCACCCGCTTCGGCTGGCGGTCGACCGCGCTCGTGTCCGGCCTGCTCGTGCTCGTGGTCGGCCTTCTCCTCGCGCAGCTCATGCGGCACCCGCCGGAGACGTACGGCCTGAGGCCCGACGGCGACCCGCGCCCGGCCCCCGAGGCGGCGGCGGCGCGCCCGCTCGACCCCCGCAGCTACACCGCGCGCGAGGCGATGGCCACGCGCGCCTTCTGGTACATCTCGCTCGGCCACGCCGCCGCGCTGCTCGTCGTGTCGGCCGTGATGGTCCACATGGTGATCCACGTGACCGAGCGGCTCGGCTACTCGCTCCAGCAGGCGGGCGCCGTGGTGGCCCTCCTCACCGTGATGCAGCTCACCGGCCAGCTCACCGGCGGCTGGCTCGGCGACCGCTTCAGCAAGCGCTGGATCTGCGCGGGCTGCATGCTCGGGCACGCGGCGGCGCTCATGATCCTGGGGCTCGCGACGGCGTTCTGGATGGTGCTCGCCTTCGCCGTCCTGCACGGCCTGTCGTGGGGCATGCGCGGGCCGCTCATGGCGGCGATCCGCGCCGATTACTTCGGCAGCGGCTCGTTCGGCATGATCAGCGGCGTGT
Organism: Candidatus Methylomirabilota bacterium; assembly: GCA_036276335.1. Classification (GTDB taxonomy): domain Bacteria; phylum Methylomirabilota; class Methylomirabilia; order Rokubacteriales; family CSP1-6; genus AR12. Next base: position 2,784 of record DASUPA010000307.1, read on the forward strand.
CGTCGATGGTGATCATGTTCGGCATGATGCTCGGCCCCCTCGTGGCCGGCATCCTCGCCGACCGCACGGGGAGCTACGTGCCGGGCTTCAGCGTGCTGGCGGCGCTCGCGGCGGCGGGGTCGGTGGCCTTCGTGCGCGCGCGCCGCCCGCGCTGAGCGGCCGACCGCCCGGGGCGGCGCGGTCCGCTTCTTCGTGGTCACGCTTCCGGCGTCGCGCTGACGACCCCGGCGAGTCCCCGGCGCTCCGAGGCGCTGCTCAGTGCCCGTGCAGCGCCGCCCACACGCGCGCGGGCGTCATCGGCAGGTCCAGGTGCGCGACGCCGCGGGTGGCGAGCGCGTCCAGGACGGCGTTCACGGCCGACGGCAGCGCGCCGGCCACGCCCGACTCGCCGGCGCCCTTCACGCCGAGCGGGTTCGTCGTGCACGGCACCACGTGGTGGCCGACGCGGATCGCCGGAAGGTCGTCGGCGCGCGGCAGCAGGTAGTCCATGAACGATGCCGTCAGGAGCTGCCCGGTCTCGCCGTAGACCACCTGCTCGCCGAGCACCTGCCCGAGCCCCTGCGCGACCCCGCCGTGGATCTGGCCCTCGACGATCACGGGATGGGCGAGCCGCCCGACGTCGTCCACCGCCGCGTAGCCGACCACGCGGACGAGACCCGTCTCCGGCTCGACCTCGACCTCGGTGACGTGGCAGCCGTTGGGGAAGGTCATCTGCGGCGAGACGAACTTGGCGGTACTGTCTAGCGCGCCCGCCGCCCGGCGCGCCAGCTCCAGGATGCCGATCGCGCGGTCGGTGCCCTTCACGCGGAACCGGCCGTCGGCGAACTCGACGTCGAAGGGCGCCGCCTCGAACAGCTCGGCCGCCAGCCGGCGGCCCTTGTCGACGGCGGCGTCGCACGCGAGCGCCATCGCGCTGCCGGCCATCATCAGCGAGCGCGAGGCGACGCTCGGCGTGCCGACGGGCACCTCGTCGCTGTCGCCCTCGATGAGGCGGACGGCGCCCGGCTCGATCCCCAGCTGCTGCGCGACGAGCCGCGGGTAGGTCGAGAGGTGCCCCTGTCCCATCGCCTGCACGCCCGTGCGCAGGGCCACCGTGCCGTCGGGCTCGAAGCGGAGGTCCACCGTCTCGTCGAGGATGCCGCCCGCCACCTCGAGAAAGCAGCAGAGGCCGATGCCGCGCAGCCGGCCCGCGCGCTCGGCCGCCGCGCGCCGCGCCGAAAAGCCCTTCCAGTCAGCGAGCGCCAGCGCCTTGTCGAGCACGGCCTCGAACTCGCCGCTGTCGTACACCTGCCCGTTGACCGCGCGGTACGGCATCGCGCCCGGCGGGACGAAGTTGCGGCGCCGGAGGTCGACGCGGTCCACGCCGGTCGCCCGCGCCGCCGCGTCGAGGAGCCGCTCGACGAGGAGGATGGCCTCCGGCCGCCCGGCGCCGCGATACGGGCCGAGCGGGGCGGCGTTGGTCAGCACCATCTTCACGTCGAGCTGGATGGCGGGGATCGCGTAGACGCTCGACAGGCAGTTCTTCGTGTTGTTGGTCGCGAAGATCGCGGCGTACGTGGAGGCGTAGGCGCCGATGCCGACGAACGTGCGCACGCGCAGGGCGAGGATCCGTCCGTCCGCGTCGAGCGCCAGCTCGCCCTCCAGCACGCCGTCGCGGCCGGCGGTGTCGGTCAGGAAGCTCTCGAGCCGGCTGGCGCACCACTTCACGGGCCGGCCCACGCGGCGCGCGGCGTAGAGGATGGCCGCGTACTCGGCGTACGTCTGGCTCTTCATGCCGAAGCCGCCGCCGACGTCGTGGGTCAGCACGCGGACCTGCGCCGGCGGCACCTTGAAGACGAACTCCGCCAGCATGCGCCGCACGACGGCCACGCCCTGCGTGCCCGCGATCAGCGTGTAGCGGCCGCGGGCGGCGTCCCACTGGCCGATGGCCGCGCGCGGCTCGAGCGCGGCCGGCGCCAGGCGGGTGTCGAGCAGCCGGACGCGCTCGACGTGCGCGGCCCGCGCGAAGGCGGCGGCGACGGCGGCCGCGTCGCCGTCCGTCCAGTCGAGGGCGACGTTGCCCGGCGCCTCGGGCCAGATGACCGGCGCGCCGGGCGCGAGCGCGCGCTCGACGTCGACCGCGGCCGGCAGCTCCGCCACGTCCACGCCCACCGCGTCCGCCGCGTCGCGCGCCTGCGCCGCCGTCCCGGCGACCACGATGGCCACCGGCTCGCCGACGTAGCGCACGCGCCCGACCGCGAGCGGCGGCATCGCGGCGCCGAACATCGGCCGGCCGTCGCGTCCGGCGAACGCGACCGCGGGCGGGATGGCGCCCAGGCCCTCGGCGGCGAGCTCGGCCCCCGTGAAGACGGCCAGGACGCCGGGCATCGTGCGGGCTCGCGCGACGTCCACCCCGCGGAGCTCGCCGTGGCCGACCGGCGCCCGCACGAACGCGGCGTGCGTCTGGCCCGGCACGTCGACGTCGTCGGTGAACCGCCCGCGTCCGGTGACGAGCGGCTCGTCCTCGCTCCGCCGCGCGTCGCGGTCGCTGCCGAATCGCAACAGGCTCTCGCTCACGGCCCCTCCTCGATCGGCGGATTGACAGGGCGCCGACGCGCCGAGTATAAGCGCTGTGCGTCACCGCGGACCCCCGACCGCCCAGAGCCGCTCTCACCGGAGGAGGCGCGATGTCAACGACGACGACCCGACCGCGTAGACCCGTCCGACGCCTCGCCGCGCTGCTCGTGCTCGCCGCGCTGCTCGCCGCCGCCGGCGTCCAGGCGCAGGGCGAGCCGATCAGGATCGGCTTCCTGATCCCGCTCACCGGCCCGCTCGCCACGCCCGGCCAGGACATGCGCGACGGCTTCGCGCTGTTCTGGGAGCAGGTGAACCACCAGGCCGGCGGCCGCAAGGTCCAGGTCATCACTGCCGACACGACGTGCAACCCCGACCAGGCGCTCACGCAGGCCCGGCGCGTGGTCCACCAGGAGAAGGTGCACTTCATGGTGGGCCCCCTCTGCGGCCACGAGGGTCCCGCCGTCGCGCAGGTGAGCAAGGAGACCGGCGTGCCGCTCCTCATGGACACCGCCGGCGCCGACACCGTCACCAAGTGGGATCGCACGCCGACCGTCGTGCGGACCGCGGTGTCCGCGAGCCAGATCGGGCACCCGTGGGGCGACTACCTGTACAAAGAGCTCGGCCTGCGCAACGTCACCTTCATCGGCCAGGACTACACGTGGGGTCACGAGGTGACGCTGGGCGCCGTGCAGACGTTCCGGGAGCTCGGCGGCAAGGTGGCGAAGATCATCTGGAACCCGATCGGCACCCGCGACTACGGCCCGACCATCGCCGCCATTCCCGCGGACACCGACGGCGTGTCGGCGGTGGTCGTCGGCGTCGATCGCGTGCGGCTCTTCGAGGCGTGGTTCAACTTCGGGATGGACAAGAAGAAGAAGATCTACGGCGCCTACTGGATGCACCAGGACGTGCTGCCGCAGATGGACGAGCGCGCCATCGGCCTCATCGGCAACGCGCTCCACTACGCGGCGGGCCTCGACACGCCGGAGAACCGGGCGTTCACGGAGGCCTTCGCGCGCAAGTACAAGCGGCTGCCCTCCTGGTTCGCGGAGTCGGCCTACACGACCGGGCTCTGGACGAAGACGGCGACCGACGCCATCAAGGGCCGCGTCGAGGACCGCGCCGCCTTCCTGAAGGCCGTGCGCACCGTCCGCATCAACGCGCCGCGCGGCCCGCTGCGCCTCGACGAGTACGACAACCCGATCCAGAACGTCTACGTCTCGAAGGTGCAGAAGATCAAGCACCCCGTCCTCGGCGAGGTGCTGACGAACGTGCCGTTCAAGACGTACCCGGCCGTCTCCCAGTTCTGGACGTGGAAGCCGGAGGAGTTCCTGAAGCGGGGGCCGTACAAGCGGTAGCCCGGACGCGAGCGAGGTGGCGACCGGCGCACTCCTGCAGGCGATCAACGGCACCTCGCTCGCCGCGCTGCTCTTCCTGGTGGCGAGCGGCTTCACGGTCACCTTCGGCCTCATGCGCGTCGTCAACATGGCCTACGGCGCGTACTACCTGCTGGGCGGCTACGTCGGGCTCTCGATCGCGCAGGCCTCCGGGAGCTTCGCGCTCGCCGTCGTGGGCGGCGGCGCCGCCGTCGTCGTGTTCGGCTTCCTCGTCGACCGCTTCCTCATCCGCCACACCGGCGAGAATCACCTGGCCCAGGTGCTGCTCACGGTCGGGGTGGCGTTCGTGGTGGGCGACGTGGCGCTCAAGATCTGGGGCGGCGACTCGCTCAAGGTGCCGGTGCCCCTCTTCCTCCGGGGCGCCATGGAGCTGCCGGGCGGCCTCGTCTACCCCACCTTCCGGTTCGTCCTGATCCTCTTCGGCGTGGCGGTGGCCGGCGTCCTCTGGGTCCTCTACACGCGCACGCAGATCGGCGCCGTCGTCCGCGCCGGCGTGGACGATCGCGAGCAGGTCGCCGCCACCGGCATCGACGTCGACCGCCTGTTCGCGATGGTGTCGGCGCTCGCGTCCTTCATGGCCGGCATGGCGGGCGTCGTGGGCGGCGCCTTCCTCACCCTCTATCCCGGCGCCGAGTGGGAGATCCTCATCGTGGCGCTCGTCGTCGTCATCGTGGGCGGGCTCGGCAGCCTCGGCGGGGCGATGATCGGCGCGCTCGTCGTGGGCCTGCTCGACGCCTACGGACGCTGGCTGCTGCCCGAGTTCTCCTACTTCGTCCTGTTCGGCCCGATGGCGGTCCTGCTGCTCTTCCGGCCCCGCGGCATCGCGGGCAAGGACGCGTGAGGTGACGCCCGCCCGCCTCGCCGGGGCCGCCGCTCTCGCCGTCGCCGCGGCGGTGCTGCCGGAGGTGGCCGGCCCGTTCTGGATGGGGCTCGTCACCCAGATGCTGGTCTTCGGCGTGCTCGCCCTCTCGGTGGACCTGCTGCTCGGCCACGCCGGGCTCTTCTCCATCTGCCACGGCTCGTTCTTCGCGGTGGCGGCCTACACCACGGCGCTGCTGGAGGTGCGCTACGCGGTGGCGACGGCGGTGGCGGCGCCGGCCGGGCTGCTGGCCGGCACGCTGCTGGGGCTCGTGTTCGGCCTCGCCGTGCGGACCCGCGGCGTGTACTTCATCCTCATCACGATCGCGTTCGGCTACGTCGTGTGGGGCGTGGCCCACCGCTGGTCGTCCTTCACGGGCGGCGACAACGGCGTGACCAACGTCCCCTTTCCCGCCGTGGCCGGCGTGCGCATCGACTCGCACACGGAGTACTACTACCTCGTGCTCGTGGCGGTCGCGCTGGTGGCGCTGGGCTACGGCCGCGTGATCCGCTCGCCGTTCGGCCTGGCCCTGCGCGGCATCAAGGGCAGCGAGAGCCGGATGCGCACGCTCGGCTACGACTCGAACCGCCACCTCTACGCCGCGTTCGTCCTCTCCGCGGCGCTCGCCAGCCTCGCCGGCGTGCTGTACGTGTACTACAACCGCTTCGTGAACCCGGTGGCGGCGTCGTTCCCCGTCTCGGTGGAGGCCGCCCTGATGGCCATCATCGGCGGCACCGGGACCATCCTCGGGCCCTTCATCGGCTCGGTCATCATCCTCGGCCTGCGCACCTGGGTGTCGAGCTTCTTCGAGCTGTACGCCGCCATCATGGGCCTCGTCTTCATCGTGGCCGTGCTGTGGGTGCCGGAGGGGCTGGTGGGCCTGGCGGCGCGCGTGCGCGGCCGGGGAGCGCCCGCGGGCCCCGGGGGCGCGGCCGGATGACCGCGGCCGTCGAGGTCACGGGCCTCGTGAAGGAGTTCGGCGGCCTGCGCGCCGTCGACGGCGTGTCGCTCAGCGTGCCGCCCGGCGAGCGCCGCGTGCTCATCGGCCCGAACGGCGCGGGCAAGACCACGCTGTTCCACTGCGTCACCGGCACGCTCGCGCCCACCGCCGGCCGCGTCGCGCTCTTCGGGGGCGACGTCACGCGGCTGCCGGAGCACCGCCGCACCGCCCTCGGCATGGGCCGCACGTTCCAGATCTCCAACGTCATCGCCGACCTGACGTGCCGCGAGAACCTGCTGCTCGCCGCCGCCGGCACCGATGCCCGGAAGTGGGTGCTGCACCGGCGGATCACCGCCTTCGAGGACCTCGCCCGCACCGCGCAGGACAACCTGGCGCGCATCGGCCTCGAGCACCGCGCGGACGAGGCGGTGCGCCGGCTGTCGTACGGCGAGCGGCGGCAGCTCGAGCTGGCGCTGGCGCTCACGTCGCGGCCGCGCGTGCTCTTCCTGGACGAGCCGTGCGCGGGCCTGTCGCCGAGCGAGCGGGCGCGCATCTCGCGGATGATCGCCGGGCTGCCGCGCGACCTCACGGTGCTGATGATCGAGCACGACATGGACGTCGCCCTCGGCCTGGCCGACCGCGTCACCGTCCTGCACCGCGGCCGCGTCATCCTGGAGGGCTCCCCCGGCGAGGTGCAGACCCACCCCGAGGTGCGCGAGGTGTACTTCGGCCATGTCTGAGCCGCTGCTGTCGGTGCGCGAGATCCACACGTACTACGGCGACTCCTACGTCCTGCAGGGCGTGAGCCTCGACGTCCCCGCCGGCGCCATCGTCGCGATCCTCGGCCGGAACGGCATGGGCAAGACGACGCTCATCCGCTCGGTGGCCGGGCTCACCCCGCCGCGTCGGGGCGACGTCGTCTTCAAGGGCCGCTCGCAGCGCGGCCGCCCGCCCTACGCCATCGCGCAGGACGGCATGGCGATCGTGCCGCAGGGCCGCCGCATCTTCCGCTCGCTCAGCGTGCGCGAGAACCTCCTGCTGCCGACGAGCCGGCTGGCCCGCCGCGCCGGGGCGGCGGCCGGCGGCCGGCGCCCGCGCTGGGACCTGGACGGCGTGCTCGCGGAGTTCCCGCAGCTCGCCGAGCGGATCGAGCACCCGGGCGGCGCGCTCTCCGGCGGCGAGCAGCAGATGCTGGCCGTCGGACGCGCGCTCATGGCCAACCCGGACCTGATCCTGATGGACGAGCCCTCGGAGGGCCTGGCCCCGCGCCTGGTGCAGCAGATCGAGTCGATCATGACCCGCCTCCGCGCGCACGGTCACGCCGTCCTGCTCGTCGAGCAGAACTTCGCGCTGGCGATGGCCGTCGCCGACCACGTCCACGTCGTCGCCGCGGGGCGCCTCGTCTTCGACGGCACGCCCCGCGAGCTGGCGGCGGCGACCGCGGTGCTCGACCAGCACCTCGGCGTCGCCGGAAAGGGAGACTCCTGATGCCGAGGCAGCACGCGCTCGATCCGACGCCCGAGACCGTGCACTGGGGCTACTTCGACGCCGCGATCCCGCCGCGGCTGACGGTCGACTCCGGCGACACCGTCGTCGTCGACACCGTGTCCGGCGGCCGGCGCGAGCTGGGCGACGACCTGTCGCGGCTCGGGCCCGCGCACCGCGAGATCGCGGAGAAGGTCGCGCAGGGCCCCGGGCCGCACATCCTCACCGGCCCGATCGCCGTCCGGGGCGCCGAGCCCGGCGACACGCTGGAGGTGCGCATCCGGGCCATCGAGCTGACCGTGGACTGGGGCTGGAACATCATCCGGCCGCTGCGCGGGACGCTGCCCGAGGACTTCCCGCGTCTGCGCCGCACGCTGATCCCGCTCGACCGCGCCAAGATGACGGCCACGCTGCCGTGGGGACCCGTCATTCCCCTGCGGCCGTTCTTCGGGATCACCGCCGTCGCGCCGCGGCCCGAGTACGGCGTCTGCTCGAGCGTCGAGCCGCGCGAGTTCGGCGGGAACATCGACAACAAGGAGTTCGTGCCCGGCACGTCGCTCTTCCTGCCGGTCTTCGTGCCCGGCGCGAACTTCTCCGCCGGCGACGGCCACGCCGTGCAGGGCGACGGCGAGGTGTGCCTCACCGCCCTCGAGACGTGCCTGCGCGGGACGTTCGAGCTGCACGTGCACACGACGATGCGCCTGTCTTTTCCGCGGGCCATCACCCCGACGCACTACATCACCATGGGCTTCGACCCGGACCTCGACGACGCCGCGCGCGAGGCGCTCCGCGACATGATCCGCTGGCTCGTCCAGCTGAAGGGCTGGACGCCGGAGGAGGCGTACGTCTTCTGCAGCCTGGCGTGCGATCTCCACGTCACGCAGCTCGTCGACGGCAACAAGGGCATCCACGCGATGGTGAGCCGCGAGCTGCTCGGG
>DASUPA010000308.1:0-11826 GCA_036276335.1 Candidatus Methylomirabilota bacterium
TCCTCGCGGCTCGGCGCGCGCGTGATGGTCGGCGCCGTCTTCTTCGCGCAGGCGCTCGGCATCGGGCAGCTGCCGTTCCTCGCGCGGATCGGCACGCTCATCCCGTTCGTCGTGCTGCAGGGCGCCGCCAACGGCATGGCCACCCTCGCGCGCGCCTCCTCGCTGGCGGAGATCTTCGGCGCGCGGAACTACGGCGCCATCGGCGGCACCATCGCGCTGGGGGCGAACGGCGCGCGCGCGATCGGCCCCGTCGGCGCCTCGCTGCTGCTCGTCGCGCTGGGCTCCTACGTCGGCGTGTTCTGGGCGCTGAGCGCCTCGCTGCTGCTGGCCGGCGTGCTGGTCCTGCTGGTCGGCTGGGGCGCGCGCCCCGCGGCGTGACCGTCGCACATGACGGCAGTCGCACGTGACGGCCGTGCGGTTGACACTCCGTACGGCCGGTCGCATAGTGACCGCGTGATCAACGCGCGCACGGTCGGCGAGCTGCGGAAGAGCGGGTACACGCCGCGGTCGGTCAAGCATGAGCTTCGCGACAACCTCATCGCGCGCCTCAGGCGGAACGAGCCGTTCCTGCCCGGCATCGTCGGCTACGACGAGACCGTCGTGCCCCAGCTCGAGAACGCCATCCTGAGCGGGCAGGACGTGGTCTTCCTCGGCGAGCGCGGCCAGGCCAAGACTCGCATCGCGCGGTTGCTCGTCGGGCTCCTCGACGAGGCGATCCCGGTCCTGGCGGGCTGCGAGATCAACGACGATCCGCTGGCGCCGATCTGCCAGGCGTGTCGCGTCCGCCTCGCCGAGGCGGGCGACGCGACCGAGATCGCCTGGCTGCCGCGCGACCGCCGGTACGGCGAGAAGCTGGCCACGCCCGACATCACGATCGCCGACCTCATCGGCGAGGTGGATCCGATCAAGGTGGCCGAGGGCCGGTACCTGTCCGACGAGCTCACCATCCACTACGGGCTCCTGCCCCGCACGCACCGGGGCATCTTCGCCCTGAACGAGCTGCCGGACCTGGCCGAGCGCATCCAGGTCGGGCTGCTGAACATCATGGAGGAGCGGGACGTCCAGATCCGCGGCTACAAGGTGCGGCTGCCGATCGACGTCTACGTGGTGGCCAGCGCGAACCCCGAGGACTACACCAACCGCGGGCGCATCATCACGCCGCTCAAGGACCGCTTCGGCTCGCAGATCCGCACGCACTATCCGCGGCGGCTCGAGCACGAGATCGCCATCATGGAGGCCGAGCGCACGGCCTTCCCGGTGGACGGCGTGCGCACGGCCGCCCCGGAGTACATGAAGCAGGTGGTGGCGGAGCTCACGCACCTCGCGCGCAAGGCCAGCGAGATCAGCCAGCGCTCGGGCGTTTCCGTGCGCGTGACGATCTGCAACTGGGAAAACCTCCTGTCGAGCGCGCTGAAGCGCGCCATCCGCCTCGGTGAGAAGGACGCCGCCCCGCGCGTGAGCGACCTGGGCGCGCTCGTCGCCTCCACCGCGGGCAAGATCGAGCTGGAGACGCTCGGCGATGCCAGCGAGGAGAAGATCCTGGCCAAGCTGATGCAGCGCGCGGTGCTGAACGTGTTCAACCGCTCGTTCGCCGCCGCCGAGCTCGACCCGATCGCCGCCGGCTTCCAGGGCGGCTTCGCGGTGCAGGTGTCGGACACCATGCCCTCCGCCGACTACGCCCGGCAGATCGCCGACGCGCCGGCGCTGCTCGCCGCCGCCCGGAAGCTCGGCGGCGGCGAGCCCGCCAGCGTCGCAGCCGCCGTCGAGTTCGTGCTCGAGGGGCTGCACCTGAGCCGCAAGCTCAACAAGGACGTCCAGGCCGGCCACACCCGGTACCGGAGCTGACGTGCTGTTCCGCTACTCGCGCTGGGACGGGTCGCAGAACGTCCCGGACTTCAGCGCGGACGACGTCCTCGGCTACGGCGAACTCAAGACCGCCCTGCAGCGTTTGCTCCAGCAGGGGATGACGCCGCCGGAGGGCCAGCGCACGCCGGGCCTCCGCGACCTGCTCGAGAAGCTCCGCCAGCGCCGGCAGGACCGCCTGAAGCAGCACGACCTCGGCTCCGCGGTCGAGGACATCGCGCGAAAGCTCGAGCAGGTGATGCAGACGGAGGGCGAGGCGATCGAGCGCCGCCTGGAGGGCGACGAGCGCCTGCGCCGGCAGCAGGCGCTCGAGCAGGTCCCGCCCGACGCCGCCGGCCGCCTGCGCGAGCTGCAGCGCTACGATTTCTTCGACGCCGACGCGCGGCGGCAGTTCGAGGAGCTGCTGAGCTCGCTGCGGCAGCAGATGATGCAGCCGTTCATGCAGGGCATGCAGAACGCGCTGCAGAACATGTCGCCGGAGGACCTGCGCCGCCTCCGCGAGATGATCCAGGACCTCAACCGCATGCTCGCGCAGCGGGCGAACGGCGAGGAGCCGGACTTCGAAGCGTTCAAGCAGAAGTGGGGCGACCACTTCCCCGGCGCCGAGTCGCTGGACGACCTGCTCGAGCAGCTCGGCCAGCGGATGGCCGCCATGCAGTCGCTGATGCAGAGTTTGTCGCCCGGCCAGCGCCAGCAGCTCGACGAGATGATGCGCTCGCTGTTCCTGCAGGACGAGCGCCTCGAGGCGGCGATGCGGCAGCTCGGCATGCACCTGTCCGAGCTGCTGCCGATCGACGAGATGGCGCAGCGCTATCCCTTCCAGGGCGATCAGGAGCTGAACCTCCAGGAGGCCATGCGGCTCGTGGAGGAGCTGCAGAAGATGGACGCGCTCGAGCGGGAGCTCAAGGGCGTGCGCAAGCTCGAGGACCTCGATCGCGTCGACGCCGACCGGGTGGCCGAGCTCGCCGGCGAAGAGGCGCGGCGGGACCTGGAGCGCCTGCAGGAGATCGCGCGGAAGCTGGAGGAAGCGGGCTATCTCGAGCGCGAGGGCGGCGAGCTCACGCTGACCGCGCGCGCCATCCGGAAGATCGCCGACAAGGCGCTGCGGGACATCTTCGCGCGCCTCAAGCGGGACCGGTTCGGCGGCCACGCGATGCACCGGCGCGGCGCCGGCGGCGACCAGACCGACGAGAGCAAGCCGTACGAGTTCGGCGATCCGTTCCTGCTCGACCTGCGCGAGACGGTGATGAACGCGGTGGAGCGCCGCGGGCCCGGCACGCCGGTGCGCCTGACCCCGGACGACTTCGCGGTCGTGCGGACGGAGCTGCGGACGCAGGCGGCCACCGTGGTCATGCTCGACATGAGCCGCTCGATGCTGAACAACGGCTACTTCCTGCCCGCCAAGAAGGTGGCGCTGGCCCTGTCCGCGCTCATCCGGGGCCAGTTCCCGCGGGACGCGCTCTACATCGTCGGCTTCTCGCTCTACGCGCGCGAGTTCACGGCCGCCCAGCTGCCCACGCTCTCGTGGAGCGAGTGGAACATGGGCACGAACATGCACGCGGGGTTCATGCTGTCGCGCAAGCTGCTCGCCCGCCACACGGGGGGCAACAAGCAGATCCTCATGGTCACCGACGGCGAGCCGACGGCGCACATGGAGGGCGACGAGGCCGACTTCTCGTACCCGCCCACCCGGCGGACCGTGGAGGAGACCCTCAAGGAAGTCCAGCGCTGCACGCGGGAGCACATCACGATCAACACGTTCATGCTCGAGCGGAGCTCGTGGCTCATGTCCTTCGTCGAGCAGATGACCCGCATCAACCGCGGCCGCGCCTTCTACGCCACGCCCGACCGGCTGGGCGAGTACCTCGTGGTCGACTACGTCAGCGCCCGCCGCCGCCCCGTCCGGTAGTAGAATCGGCCCCTGCGCACCCGCGCGCCAACCCAACGAGGAGCGTGACATGGCCGACTTCAAGATCTGGATGAACGGACGCCTGGTTCCCGGCGACCAGGCCGTCCTGCCCGTGAACAGCGCCGCCGTCTTCTACGCCACCAACGTCTTCGAGGGGTTGCGCGCCTACTGGAACGCCGCCGACGGCGAGGTCTACGGCTTCCGCCTCCAGGAGCACTTCGCGCGGCTGCGGGAGTCCATGAAGATGATGCGCTTCACGGTGCCCTACAGCGACGTCGACCTCTACGAGGCGGTGCGCGAGGTGCTCACCGGCAACGAGATCCGCGAGGACGTGCACATGCACCTCGTCGCCTACGTCCTCGGCACCGGCCTCGACGCGACGACGCCGACCGGGCTCTACATCAACCCCCGGCGCCGCCCGCGCGGGCCCGAGGGCGGCCTCAGGGCCTGCGTGTCGTCGTGGACGCGGACCAGCGACAACGCGATTCCCATCCGCCTCAAGTCGGGCTCCAACTACCAGAACGGCCGGCTGGCCACGCTGCAGGCCAAGGCGGACGGCTACGACGCGCCGATCCTCCTGAACCGCGGGGGCACGGTCGCGGAGGGTACCGGCGCGACGTTCTTCATGGTGCGCCGGGGCACCCTGCTGACGCCGCCCCTGACCGCGGACATCCTCGAGTCGATCACGCGCGTCACCCTGCTCTCCGACGTCATCCCGGACCTGGGGCTGGAGGTCGTCGAGCGCGACATCGCGCGGACCGAGCTCTACGTCGCCGACGAGGCGTTCTTCTGCGGCAGCGGCTACGAGATCACGCCGATCACCTCGATCGACAAGTTCCCGCTCGGGACGGGCGAGGTGGGGCCCATCACGAAGCGGCTGTCGAAGGCCTACATGGACCTCGTGCGCGGCGTCGACAAGCGGCACCCCGAGTGGCGCACACCGGTCTACAAGCCGATGGGGGCCGTCGCGCGCTGACCTCGCCTGCCCGCCGCCGCGCGGCTATCCGGCCGACGCGGCGCGCGCGGCGGTCGGGAGGTGGATGAAGAGGTCGCGCGCCCGCGGTTGCGTCGCCACCGGGCCCGGCGGGCGCATCGCGTACGTGACCGGGCGCTGGTGGTCGGCGAACTGGCGCTGGATGTTGTAGACACTCCCGAACTTCCACAGCATCCGGAGAAAGTTCGTCTGGCCGCGCAGCGCCAGGCTCAGGGCGATCGACGCGGTCTCCCGCAGCGCGGCCACGCCGAGGTGCTTCCGGTTCAGCACCGCCTGCGTCTTCACCAGCTGCGCGTAGAACTCCTGGAGCGGCAGCCGCGTGGGCAGCACGGCGTGCTGCACGTCGAACAGCCGGTAGTCGAGGCTCGTGAGCCGGCGCGATTCCGTGTGCCAGATCTCCGTGCCCGGGTACGGGGTGGCCACGGTGAGGTGCACGATCTCCGGCACCGTGAGCGCCCACTCGCGGACGACCTCGAAGCGGCGCTCGTCCCAGTCGGGATCGACGATGATGTTGACGGCCACCGTGAAGCCGATCTCGCGCGCCACCTCCAGCGCGCGGAAGTTCTCGCCGGGGGTCACCCGCTTGCGATGCAGGCGCAGGGCGTCCTCGTCGAGCGCCTCGAGGCCGAGGAACATGTAGTGCAGGCCCAGGCGCTTCCAGTAGGCGAACACCTCGCGGTTCCGCAGCAGGACGTCACACCGCGTCTCGAGGTAGTACTGCTTGCGCACGCCGCGACGCTCCAGGGCCTGGCCGATGGCGAAACCGTGCTCGGGGTGGATGAAGGCGACGTCGTCCACCAGGAAGACGTTCGGCTCGGCGATCGACGCGATGTCGTCGGCGGCCGCCTCCGGCGACGCCTTGCGGTAGGAGCGGCCGTAGAAGGTCCAGGCGCTGCAGAACGAGCAGTCCCACGGGCAGCCGCGCGTCAGCTCGGCCGAGGCACACGGGTCCAGCACCCCGATGAAGTAGCGGCGACGGCGCCGGGCCAGGTCCCGCGCGGGCGGAAACCGGTCGAGGTCGTCCAGCATCGTGGGCGCGGGGCCGGCGCCGTCGCGCGTCACGACGCCCGGGAGCCTGGAGAGCCTCGGATCGCCGGCGGCCTCGAGCAGCCGCGGGGCGATGAGCTCGCCCTCGCCGCGAACGAGGCAGTCGAGCGCGCCGCCCGCGTGCTCCAGCACCTCGTCGGCCACGAACGACCCGCTGTGGCCGCCGGCGAACACGAAGCACCCCGGCCGGCGCGCCTTCGTCAGCTTGGCGAGATCGACGACCTCCGGGATGTTGGCGAGGTAGTTCAGCGAGAAGCCGACCGCCTGGGGTTTGAAGTCGTCGAGGGCCGCCACGTAGTCGGCGTGACGGAAGATCTGCAGGTCCAGCAGCCGCACGTCGTGGCCGGCGGTGCGGATCGCGGTGGCGACCCGCTCCAGCCCGATCGGCTCGAGCCGCAGGAAGATCTCGGAATACATCAGGGGGCTCGGGTGGACGAGGAGGACTCGCATGCGGCCAGTTTACTCTGGGGTGGAAGCCTGCGATCGGTGTCGCGCCAGCGCGTCGTGGGCCAGCGCCAGTGCGCCGAACACGCCGGCGCCCTCGCCGAGAGCCGGCGGCACGATGTAGCCGTCGATGTCCTCCACGATCGGCCGTGCGCGCACGTACCCCGCCAGCAGGTCGACCACGCGCCGGCGCACGCGCGGCAGCAGCTCCCGCTGCCGCATCACCCCGCCGCCGATGACGATACGCCGCGGCGACAGCACCGTGACGACGCTCACGACGCCCAGCGCGAGGTACTCGGCCTCGAGGGCCCAGGCGGGATGGTCGGGCGGCAGCGTCTCGGGCGGCGCGCCCCAGCGCTCGCGCAGCGCGCGCCCAGAGGCCAGACCGTCCAGGCAATCGCCGTGGTACGGACACGCGCCGGGGAAGGGGTCGGCCGCGCGATCGTGCGGCAGCCGCAGGTGCCCCATCTCCGGATGCACGAGGCCGTGCAGGAGACGGCCATTGACGATGCCGCCGCCCCCGATCCCCGTCCCGACGGTCAAATAGACGAGCGGGTCGACGTCCTGCGCCGCGCCCCAGCGATGCTCGCCGAGGGCGGCGCCGTTGACGTCGGTGTCGAAGCCCACCGGCACGCCGAGCGCCGCGCGGAACGGTCCTGCGACGTCGGTGTGCGCCCAGCCCGGCTTCGGCGTCGTGGTGACGAAGCCGAACGTGGGCGAGCGCGAATCCAGGTCGACCGGGCCGAAGCTCGCCACGCCGACGGCGGCGACCGGCGTCGGCGACGCGCGGAAGAAGTCGACGGCGCGGGCGAGGGTCTCGCGGGGCTCCGCGGTCGGGATGCTCAGCTGGCGATGGACGTCGTCGGCGCCGGTGCCGATGGCGCACAGCACCTTGGTGCCGCCCGTCTCCACGCCGCCGACGACGCGACGGATCTCGACGAGCTCGACGTCGAGGAGGACCAGCGCGTTGGCGGGAACCCGGCCGGGCACCCCGCGCTCGCGGTACGCGAGGTGCGGCGCGATGCGGAGGCGGCGCCGCCCGCCGGCCCGCATGCCCTCCACGCCGCGCTCGAGACCGGCGATGACCCGCCGCGCCCCGAGCGTGAACGCGACCGTTCGCCCGGGCTCGAACACGTCACCGCGGTGCAGGGAGCCGACGTACCGCACGACGACACGGGCGCCGCGGGCGGCGACGGGGCCGTCGCCCGGCCGGTCGTCCTCGATCTCGACGCCCTTCAGGCCGGCTCGACCTCGACCCGCGCGTCGTTGTAGCAGGCGCCGCCCGCGATGTCCGCGTGGTGCGTCGGTGCCAGCGCCGAGACCGTCTGGCCGTTGTCGCTGGTGCGCATCCACGCGCCCTTGAGCGAGCAGACCACGCCGCGGGGCACGCCGTCCGTCACGTGCAGGGGCAGGCGCACCTCGCCGAGGTCGTTGTGCACGCGTACCCGCATGCCGTCGCGCAGCCCGCGCGCCGCGGCGTCGTCGGGATGCATCTCGAGCGGCGGCGTCGCCTCGTTGCCGCGGACGCCGCCGAAGGTCGACGTGATCCGCTTGTCCGAGGCGGGCGTGATCAGGACGAGCGGGTACCCGTTTTGGAACGGGCGGTAGTCGGGCAGGCGCGCGCCGTACCGCTGCTCGAGGTACGGCGAGGCGAGCTCCACCTTGCCGGAGGCCGTCTTCGGCCGCACGTTCGCGAAGAGGTTGGCCTCCGCGCCGTCGAACCGCATCGGCAGCGCGGTACCGACCGGCAGCGCGCTCGGCCGCACCCCGCCGAGCCGCGGGTCGGCGGCGTCGAGGGCGTCGTCCATCAGCTCGGCGTCGGACGCCTTGAAGGCGGGCTCGGTGAAGCCGAAGCGCGCGGCGAGCCGGCGGAAGATCTCCGTGTTCGGCAGCGCCTCCCCCTGCGGCGGGATCACCGGCTCCGCGCGCTGCAGCCAGTGCTGGCCGTAGGCGGCGTAGATGTCGTCGTGCTCGAAGTGGCTGCAGGCGGGCAGCACGACGTCGGCGTAGGCGAGGGTGTCGGTCATCACCACGTCGCAGCCGACGACGAAGAGGTCCTCGCGCGCGAGGCCGCGCCGCATCCGGTTCTGGTCGGGGTGAACGACCAGCGGGTTGTGGTTGTAGACGAAGAGCGCCTTGAGCGGCGGGCTCAGCGCGGGGTCCGTCAGGTGGCGGCCGACGTCCACGATGTTGAGCGTGCGGGTTCCCTTCGGCACGAAGTCCGGCCGCGCGAGCTTCGCGGGCGTCCGCGGAAAGGCCGCGCGCGCCGAGTTGACGAGGCCGCCGCCAACGACGCCGAGCCTGCCCGCGAGCGCGGGCAGGGCGAAGACGGCGCGGATCCCGCTGCCCCCATTCTGGTTGCGCTCGAGGCCGTTGCCCACGCTGATGGCCGTCGGCGAGATCGTGCGGAACCACTCCGCGAACCGGCGGACGTCCGCCTCGGGCAGCGCGCACTCCCGCGCGGCCGCCGCCAGCGTCCACGGCCGTGCACGCGCCATGAACGCCTCGAAGCCGGCGACGTGCCGCTCGATGAACGCCCGGTCCAGGCCGCCCGTGCGCTCCAGATCCGCCGCGATCGCCCACGCGAGGACGACGTCGGTGCCCGGCCGGATCGGCAGGTGGAGGTCCGCGCGCTCGGCGATCTTCGTGCGGCGCGGGTCCACGACCACCAGCCTGGCGCCGGCCTTCCGCGCCCGGTCGATCAGGGGGGTGAGGTGGAGATTCGACCAGGTGACGTTGTTGCCCCACGCGACGATGAGGCGCGAGTGCTCGACCTGCTCGGGCGGGATGCCGGGCGCGGCGCCGAACGTGCCGGCCCATGCCTCGCTGCGGATGCCGCCGCAGAGGGCCCCGCGGTCGAGCAGCGTCGCCCCCAGCCGGTGGAAGAAGCGCAGGTCCATGGAGCCGCCGGCGAGCAGGCCGTGCGGCCCGCCGTAGTTCAGCGGCATGATCGTCTGCGGCCCGTGCTCGGCCATGACCGCCGTGAAGCGCGCGTGGACGAGATCGAGCGCGTCGTCCCAGCCGATGCGCTCGAATCGGCCCTCGCCCTTGGCGCCCGTGCGGCGCAGCGGGGTCGTGAGGCGGCCGGGCCCGTGGACGAACTCGGGATACATCGCCGGCACCTTGGCGCACAGCACGCCCGCCGTGTAGGGGTTGGCGTGCGAGCCGCGGATCCTGACGATCCGGTCGGCCTCGACGGTGACGGTGAGGCTGCAGGTGTCGGGGCAGTCGAGGGGGCAGACGCTCGGGCGGTCGATGGTCGTAGAACTCATGGTTCCCGCAGTATATGACGGCGCCGTCCGGGCGCCAGGGGCTACATGCCGCGGCGCACGAGCACCGCGATCGTCGCGGCCACCTCGTCGAGGTCGGCCGGCTTGATGATGTGGGCGTCGAAGCCGGCGGCCTTGATCTCCGCGCGATCCTTCGGCATGGCGAGCGCGGTCAGCGCCAGGACGGGCACGCGGGGACCCTCGGGGAGCGAGCGGATGGCGTTCAGGAGCCAGATCCCGTCGAGCCGTGGCATGGCGATATCGGTGACGACCACGGCGGGAGGGAAGGCGGTGAAGCGCTCCAGCGCCTCGGCGGCGCTCGACGCCGTCGTGACCGTCGCGCCGGCGGCGACCAGGTACATCTCGAGCAGCTCCCGCGCGTCACCGTCGTCGTCCACGACCAGGATCGAGAAGCCGTCGAGCGCGCGCGGTCCGGGATGCGCCATGGAGGCTCGCCATCATAGACGACCGCGGCCCGCGGCGCCTATTCGTAGAGACCGAGGGATCGCCGGTGGCCGTCTGACATCCGGAGGCGTCTCGGAGTATAGTCGCTCGGAGTCTCATCCGGAGGGGATCCCATGACAGCCATCACCCAGTCCGTCGACCTCGACCGCCGCGGCCGCGTGGCGGTTCTGACCGTCAACAATCCGCCCGTGAACGCGCTGAGCCAGCATGTGCGCCAGGGCCTGCACGACGGCCTGAAGCAGGCCCTCGCCGACAGCTCGGCGAGCGCCATCGTGATCGTGTGCGCGGGGCGCACGTTCATTGCCGGCGCCGACATCACGGAGTTCGGCAAGCCGCCGGTACCGCCCGGCCTGCACGCCGTGCTCGACCTCATCGAGAGCAGCCCGAAGCCCGTGGTGGCGGCGGTCCACGGGACCGCGCTCGGCGGCGGCCTCGAGGTCACGCTGGCCTGCCGCTACCGCGTCGGCACGAAGGACGCGCGCTTCGGGCTGCCGGAGGTCAAGCTCGGCATCCTGCCCGGCGCCGGCGGCACGCAGCGCCTCCCACGCGTGGTCGGGGTCGAGAAGGGCCTGTCGATGATGGTGAGCGGGGATCCCATCCGGGCCGACGAGGCGCTCAAGCACGGACTGATCGACGAGATCGTCGAGGGCGATCTGACCGCGGCCGGCGTGGCCTTCGCCGACAAGGTCGTGACCGAGCGGCGTCCCCTCCGGAAGGTGCGCGATCTCGACGACAAGCTGGCCGCCGTCCGCGGCAAGCCCGAGGTCTTCTCCGCGTTCCGGAAGTCGGTCGCGCGGCAGACGCGCGGCTTCCGTGCGCCCGAGAACATCGTCAAGGCGGTCGAGGCGGCCGTGAGCCTGCCCTTCGACGAGGGGATCAAGCGCGAGCGGGAGCTGTTCCTGGAGCTGCTCGACTCGCCCGAGTCCAAGGCGCAACGCTACTTCTTCTTCGCCGAGCGGGAGGCGACCAAGATCCCCGACGTGCCGGCGGACACGCCGGTCAAGGACGTCAGGAGGGCGGCCGTGATCGGCGCGGGCACCATGGGCGGCGGCATCGCCATGAACTTCGCGAACGTCGGCATCCCGGTCACGGTCGTGGAGGTGAAGCAGGAGGCGCTGGACCGCGGCCTGAGCGTCGTGCGGAAGAACTACGAGAACACGGCCTCGAAGGGTCGCATGACCATGCAGGACGTGGAGAAGCGCACGGCGCTGCTCACCGGCACCACGGACTTCAGCGCCGTGAAGGACGCCGACATCGTCATCGAGGCGGTGTTCGAGGAGATGCCGGTGAAGAAGGAGGTCTTCGCGAAGCTCGACGCGGTCGCCAAGCCCGACGCGGTGCTGGCCACCAACACCTCCACCCTGGACGTGAACGAGATCGCCTCCGCCACGAAGCGGCCGGAATCGGTGATCGGCATGCACTTCTTCAGCCCCGCCAACGTGATGCGGCTGCTGGAGAACGTCCGCGGCGCGAAGTCGTCGAAGACGACCATCGCGACCGCCATGGCCGTGGGCCGGCGCATCAACAAGGTGCCGGTGCTGGTGGGGGTCTGCTACGGCTTCGTGGGCAATCGGATGCTGCACCAGCGCGGCATCCAGGCCGAGAAGCTGATCCTCGAGGGCGCGCTGCCGCACCAGGTCGACAAGGTCCTCTACGACTTCGGCTTTCCGATGGGGCCGTTCGCCATGAGCGATCTCGCCGGCCTCGACGTCGGCTGGCGCATCCGCAAGGGCCGCGGCGTGCGGTCCGAGGTCGCCGACCGCATCTGCGAGCTGGGGCGCTTCGGCCAGAAGACCGGCGCCGGCTACTACAAGTACGACGACAAGCGGAACCCG